>JBEGJD010000385.1:0-7611 GCA_041184765.1 Verrucomicrobiota bacterium
AAGCTCATCGTCGGGGGTGCTTTCACCACCGTGGTGGGTTCCGACGGCAAACTCGACAAGTCCACCGATGCCGGCGGCAAATCGATCGACGTCGTGCCGGTGCGCAACCGCCTCGCCCGGCTAACGACCGAGGGTAATCTCGACCCCGCCTACAATCCCAACGCCAACGGCAACGTCATCACCTCCGTTCTGCAGCCCGACGGCCGTCTCCTCATCGGCGGCTCGTTCACCACGCTGCAGCCGAACGGCGCGAGCGATTGGACACTGCGGAAATACGCGGCCCGTCTCAACACGGACGGCTCGGTCGACGCCTCGTTCAACCTCGACCTCAGCGAGCAGGCCGGCAACCGCGTCGATTCGCTGCGGCTGCAGTCCGACGGACGCCTCCTGATCGGCGGCGCCTTCACCTCGCTCCAGCCGATCGGCGCGACGGGCCGCGTGACCCGTCGTAACTTCGCCCGTCTGCTCAGCAGCGGCCAGGTGGATACCGCCTTCGACGCTGCCGCCGGCGGCTCCACGGGAGCGATCGTCAACGCCCTTGCCGTGCAGCCCGACGGACGCGTGATCGCTGCCGGAAGCTTTTCGGATCTGGGCGGCGCCAAGAGCACGAACATTGCGCGGTTCCGCCCCGAGGGTACCCCCGATCCCGACTTCAGCCCGGTTCTCACCACCGACGGTCCGGTCAACGCGTTGGTCGTGCGCACGGCGGGCGCCCCGGTGCCCACGCAGTTGGGAGGTTTCGCCTGGCTCAACGCCAACGGCACGCTCCGTTCCGGCTTCGCCGCCGCCGGTGCGCGATTGAGCGGCGAGATCGCCGCCGTTGCGATCGACCGTGAAGGCCGTCTGCTCGTCGGGGGCTCGTTCGCCAACCTCAATAACTCCAGCGGCGGCAACCTCGCGCGCTTCAAGGCCGACGGCACGCTGGACGCCGCTTTCACCCCGGCGCCCAACGGCGCCGTCACCGGCATCGTCGTCCAGCCCGACGGGCGCATCGTCGTCGTCGGCTCTTTCACCACCGTCGCCGGCACGGCCCGCAACCGCATGGCCCGCATTGATGACAATGGCTCGCTCGACGTCACCTTCGACCCGAGCTCCAACGGGCGTATCACCTCGGTCGTACGGCAGAGCGACGGGAAGTTCATCGTCGGCGGCGACTTCACCGGCTTCACGCCGAACCTCACCACCACGAACGTGGCGCGCAACTACCTCGCCCGCGTCAACGAGGACGGCACCATCGACGCCAACTACAACCCCTCGCCCAGCGCCGGTGTGTCCGGCTTGGCGCAACAGGCCGACGGCAAGGTCATCGTGGTGGGCGGCTTCAATAGCCTGACCCCGAACGGGGCCACGACGCCGGTCACTCGCAACTACGTCGCCCGGCTCAACACCGACGGCACGCTCGACCAGAACTTCGACCCCAACGCCGGCGCACCGGTCAACGCGGTCGCGGCGCTGACCAACGGCCAGTTCCTGCTCGGCGGTTCCTTCACGACCCTCCAGCCCTCCGCCGGAGGCGGCCTGGTGTTCCGCAACAACCTCGCCCGTATCAACAGCGACGGCGCGGTGGACCAGACCTTCAATCCCAACCCCAACGGTCCCGTCACCACGCTCGCCGTGCAGTCCGACGGTTTTGTTCTGCTGGGCGGCGCGTTCACCACGCTGCAGCCCGGCGGCGCCGGAGTTCCGGTCACCCGCAACCGCCTCGCGCGGGTCGACACCGGCGGTGCGATCGACCTGAACTTCAACCCCGACATCCGCGGCACGATCGGTGTCGTCGCCGCCCGGCCCGACGGCTCCGTCCTCGTCGGCGGCAACTTCACCGACTTGCAACTGAACGGATCGATCGTCGTCGGCGGCAGCTTCGCGAGCATTGGCGGTGTCACCGCGCGGAATCTCGCGATGCTCAACGACAACGGCTCGGTCACGACCTCCTTCCAGCCGCGCCCGGACGGTGCGGTGAACGCCCTCCTCGCCTTGCCCGACGGCCGCACGCTCGTCGGTGGCGCCTTCACCACCATCAACGGAGTAACCCGCCAGCGCCTCGCGCGGTTCAACGCCGACGGTACCTTCGACTCCTCCCACAACGCTTCCGCCCCCGCGACCGTGCGCTCGCTCGCGCTGCAGGCCGACGGTCGCGTCCGTGTTGGCCACGCGAACGGTGTGCTGCGTCTGACCGCCGCCGGCGCCGCCGACGCTTCGTTCAACTCCAGCGTCTCGGGTGCCGTCACCGCGCTCGCTGTGCAGGGCGACGGCCGGATTCTTTACGCGGTCAACCAAGCCGGAGTCGCGCGCCTCAATGCCGACGGCTCGGCGGATAATTCCTTCTCGGCTCCCGCCGGCAGCGCGGCGGCCCTAGCGCTACAGGCCGACGGCAAGGTGCTCGTCGCCGGCACGCCCTCGCGTCTGGTACGTCTCAACGCCAACGGCTCGGTCGACGCCGCTTTCGCGCCCGCACCCAACGGTTCAGTGACAGCCCTCGCGCTGCAGGCCGATGGCCGCCTCATGATCGGCGGCGGTTTCGGTGCGGTCGGTGGTATCTCCCGCCCCGGCATCGCGCGCCTCTCGTCGCCCGCAAGCGGAGGGCAAGCCCTCGGGGTGGCCGCCAATCGCGGCTCCGTACTGCTCAACCGCACCGGCGCGATCGGCGAAATCTCCAGCGTAACCTTTGAGATATCATCCAATCTTTCCGCTTGGACCCGTCTCGGCGACGGGGTCCGCGCCCCGGGCACGGCGAACTGGCAAGTGGCCGGAGTCAGCCTGCCGGCAACCTCCGTGTTCTACATCCGCGCCCGCGCCGTCACCCCCACGGTCTCCGGCATCGCCTCGGGTCTTTACGAAGTGATTCGTGAGTTCAACTACGCGAGCCCGGTTCCAGGCCTCGGCATCCCGGCGACCAGCACGTCGACTCCGGCGCAGGCTGCCGCCCAGCCGGGTATCGACGTTGCCACCGGTATCATTCCGCGCGCGATCAGCACGGCCGTGCCCGGCGAAGGCACGGTCTCCATTAATCTCGCCGACAGCACCCGGGCCGCCGACTCGAAGTCGGCGCGTCTGGTCAATCTCTCCACCCGAGGGGAGGTTTCGCCCGGCAACCCGCTCATTCTCGGATTTGCCATTGCGGGCACTGAGCCGCGGCCGGTGCTCGTCCGCGGAGCCGGTCCCGCGCTGGGTGGGTTTGGAGTCAGCGGCGCCCTCACCGCCACCTCCCTTCAAATCTACTCCTCGGGCGGCACGCTCCTCGCCGACACCGAAGGCTGGGGTCGCGAAGCCGGAGCGGCGGCGGCGCAGACCGGTGCCTTCCCCTTCACCACGGGCAGCGCCGACAGCGCCGCGCTCGTGACGCTTTCCCCCGGGGTTTACACGGTACAGGTGGGCGGCTCCTCCGCCGGAACCTCGACTTCGGCCCGCAGCGGAGTCGCCCTCGTGGAAATCTACGACGCAGGCTCCGGCGACGGTGCCCGCCTCGTGAACGTTTCCAGCCGCGGACCCGCCGCCGCAGGTAACGGCGCGTTGATCAGCGGCTTCGTCCTCGAGGGCGGAGCGGGTGCCCGCGTACTCCTGCGCGGCGTCGGTCCCGCGATGGCCCAGTTTGGCGCCACCAACACTGTCGCCGATCCCTCGATCGCACTCTACGACCGCGCGGGCCAGCTGCTCGGCGGCAACGACAACTGGGTTTCGAGCCTGCCCGACATCGCGACCGCCGCGCTCCGCGCCGGTGCGTTCGCACTGCCCGCAGGCAGCAAGGACGCCGCCGTCCTCGCGACGCTGCCCGCCGGCGTGTACACAATCCAGATTGGAGCCGACTCCGCTTCCTCCGGTTCCGCGCTCCTCGAGATCTACGAGGTGCCCTGATCCCTCATTCGGGTGCGGCAGACACGACGTTTGCCGCCAGCGGCCGGCCTAAGCTTGTTCGGGGAGTCTTCGGTCTCACCGCAGATTTCCCAGCGCGGCTGCGCCGCGCTGGGAGTGGCGAGTAAAGGTGAGAGGGAGTGAGGGGGAACTGGCGGAAAGAGTTTCCGACGATCCGAAGGTGGCGCCCTCGGCTACATCGCACGCGTTTCTCTAAAAATCGTTAAGGCCCTTCGGGAAAAAAGGCATCCCGTGCAGCCGCGTCCACCCGCCGCGGACGATGCTGAAACCGCGACAGCCGCCTTGTCCTCCCCTGGTTTTCCCGGTCTCACCCGTCTCCGACGTCTTCCCGCGTCTTCCACCTCTTCCCGTCCTTCCTGTTCAATCCGACTTCTTGCGCCTCCTGAGCCTCTTCGCGGCCAACTCAGGGAACAGCCGCCAGGAGGCAGATGAGGCGCGAACCTCAGGCTCAACCCAACGGCCTTGGTTGGGCAGGGATGGCGAGCGTCGATACTGGAATCGCCGCGCTTCAGCCCCTTGTCATCCGCCGTTCGTCTCCTTCACGTTCCTTCTCGCATGGCGCACGAAAAATCCGTCCGGCGGAAAGAACCCACGCGGCCGGCCGCACCAGCGCCAGGGTGGAATCCGGAGCGGATTCTCTTCGAGGACGAGTGGTTGATCGTCGTCGACAAGCCCGCCGGCGTGCCGACGCAGCCGACGCTCGACGCCCGCCGGGCCAGTGTGCACTCGACGCTCGCGACTTTTCTGCGGGAACGCGAAGGTCGTGAACCTTACCTCGGGCTCCAGCACCGACTCGATCGCGACACTTCAGGCGTGCTGCTTTTCACGCGGAATCCCGGCGCCAACGCGGGCGTCACCGCGCTCTTCGCGGAGAAGAACGTGCGGAAAACCTACCTCGCGATCGCCGTCGCCGGCACGGGGGCTCCTGACGCCTGGGAGGTCGCCAACCATCTCGCGGTCGTCGGCCGCGTGGGGAAGGCCAGCCGTTTCGGCGCGGTCCGTAGCGGCGGCGATGCCGCCCGCACTTCCTTTCGCGTCGTGGAGCGGCTGTCCGGCGCCCTTTTGGTCGAGGCCAGCCCGTACACCGGACGAACGCACCAGATCCGCGTGCACCTCGCGGAGAGCGGGCATCCTATCCTCGGCGACCCGCTCTACGGCGGCCCGACTTACCTGCGCGGCAGCGGAGGCGGCGGCATGATAGGTGCACCCCGCGTGCTGCTTCACGCATCCGGACTCGAATTCGCGCATCCGATGACACAGGCCCTGATGAAGGTCACCTGCCCGCCGCCGGAGGACTTCGATCAATGCCTTCGAACGCTGCGCTCCGCGGCCGCGTCACGGTGATGAGCCCGGGTGAAGAACTCTGCCGCGCCTGCGGATTGTGCTGCGACGGCACGCTCTTCCATCATGTGAAGCTCGTTGCGGCCGATGATCCACGCGCCTTGCGGGCTAGCGGATTGCACGTGATCGCCTCGCGAACGAAGACTCCGATCCTGCGTTCACCGCAGCCGTGCGCCGCGTTATGCGCCGATCGTTCCTGCCGGATTTACGCGCAGCGTCCGATGCAATGCCGCACTTTCGAGTGCCGCGTCTTTCAGGACCTCACCGGCGGTCGCATCTCAAAACGGGCCGCGTTGGCTCTCGTACGACAGGCTCGGCGCTGGGCCGACCGCGCCCGCCGGCTCCTCCGGCGATTCCGGGGTGATGACGAACGTCTTCCCCTCTCGGAACGATTTCTTCGGGCGCGCCGCCGCGCGGAGTCGGGCGAAACCGACACCTCCGTACGGGAAACCTGCGCCGACCTGAGCCTCGTGATGCACCGGCTGCACCTGCTGGCCCACGAGAAATTCCACACGCGGCCCGGGGCCGGGGCGCCCAAGTCCTGAAACCCCGCCTCGTCGGCCGCTTCAGGTGAAGAGTTGGTCGAGCAGCCGCCGGTCGCGTTTCGTCGGCCGGCCGCTGCCTTTCTCGCGGGCGAGCACCTGCTGCACGGTGTGCTCACGGAGTTTCGCCATCTCCTCCGGCGGTGTGAGATCGGCGCAGTAGTCGGCGACGAGTTTCGCGCCTACCCGCGAACGCGGCGCACCGATTACCCGCAGCGTGCGCGTGATCAGTCCGAGGCGCACGCTGACGATCTCACCGGGCCGGACCTCGCGGGCGGGCTTGGCGACGAGATCGTTGACCAGCACGGAACCTGCCCGGCAGGCGTCAGTCGCCAAGGCCCTGCTGCGGTGGATGCGCACCGCCCAGAGCCACTTGTCGAGTCGCATGGCGACAGCGGAGGACGAATCGGAACTCACCGTGGCGCAGCGAAGGACGGACCGCGATTGTGTCAAACCCCGCGGTCGCCACCTGCATTGAGGTCGGCTATCTCCATAGCGCGGGAAAAACCAGCGCCACGAGGGCGGCCCAGGCGGCATACAGCGGTAGGCACCACGCCTGCCATCGCTCCAAGGGAGCGAAATCCCCGCGGCCCAAGACGAAGCGACCGCACAGCACCGCCGACCAAGTCAGATTCACCAACAGGATCAGGTTTTCACCGAGGGCGGCCACGCGGTTGGCGCTGAAACCGAATTCATGGATGCGCGAGCCGATCGCCCATAGCGCGATCAGGTCCGCCAACAACGCGCTCAAGACGAGCACGAACTGCAGGCGGTCGAAAAGCCCGGGTGGCGAACCCGGATCCCGGGAGACCACCGCGTAAAGCAGCAGTCCGACCACGACCGCCAGCAACACGTCAAAACCGATCAGCACTTCGCGATCCGCGGTGACGCCGCGGCCCGTCAGGCCGACGGTCGCGAGAAAGGTCACGAGCAGCATCGCGAAAAGCGGCGTGAAAATCCGCGTGAGCAGCGGGGCCATGCCTCCCGCCGGGCCACGGCGGCCGTCCGACAACCATCCCGCGACCACCACCGCGCCCGCGGCCCCGCCGGGCACGAGCCAGGTCCCGATGAACTCGCGGATATCCAGGCCGATGGCACGGAAGATCATCGTCAAACAGGCGATGAGCACCCCGCCCCCGAGCGCGATCAGCACGCCGTGGATGAGCACCTCGCCCGAGAACCGGACGAACTCGAGGCGCGCCGTCGTCTCGCCCCAACGTCCGTTCGCGTGAGCCACCCCCACCGCGAACCACAGCGCGATCGGCAGATGGGATGCCGCGAGTGTAACCAGCGCTCCTTCCGGACGGAAGGGCGGCGTGTTCACCAGCACCGCGGCCGCCGCGAAGGCGACCGCCACCGAAGCGACCGTTCCGGTGGAGAAACCCCGTCGCCAAAGGAGAAACGCGGAGAGAAACGGCAGGATGAGGAGCGAGGCGTTGCGGGCGTAAAACGCTTCATGACCCGCGAAGGTAAGCCCGAAAAAATTCGGAGCCTTGATCGCCGCAGCCGCGCCGGCCGCGAAGCCAAGCGCGACGATCGTTTCCCGAAACGATACGCGGGGCGCTTCCGGAGCGGGAACGTTCCCAAAAAAAGCTGCCGCATTCTCGTGTGCGAAGGCGCGTGTGGCACGATCATCCGCCCCCACCCGACGCAACGCCACCAGCCAAGCCTCGTCCGACGTCAGGCCCGAGCGCGTCAGGTTTTCCACTTCGGAACGGAGGCGAGGTTCAAGCCGCGCGACTTCCGCCGCCCCCTCTTTGCGCAACGCATGTTCGCGCCAGCGAAGCAGGTTCGTCTCCATACTTGTGGAATTCGTCGGATCGCTGGAGCTCATGCGTGTTTCTCGAACTCCCGCCGC
>JBEGJD010000386.1:0-3975 GCA_041184765.1 Verrucomicrobiota bacterium
CGGATCGGAACTCCCATCCGCTGGAGCATCCAGCCGGCGAGCACATTGCCAAAGTTGCCCGTGGGCACGACGAACTCGACATTGCCGCGCTCCAACTCTGGCAGCCGAAGCCATGCGTACAGGTAGTACACGCATTGGGCTAGAACGCGCGCCAGGTTGATCGAGTTCACCGCCGACAAGCGGTGACGCGTGCGGAAACCCTGGTCGGCGAAAACCTCCTTCAGCGCGGTCTGCGCGTCGTCGAACGTGCCGTCGATCGCGAGCGCGAACACGTTCTCCGCGCCGGTGCAGGCCATCTGGCGCTCCTGCAGCGGCGAGACGCGGCCGTCGGGATAAAGGATGAAGATCGCGGTGCCCGGGCGCCCGATCAGGCCGTGGATGGCCGCCGCCCCGGTGTCGCCGGAAGTCGCGCCGAGGACGTTGATCGACTCACGCCGCGTGGCGCATTGGTGGGCGTAGAGGTTGCCCAGGAGCTGCAACGCGAAGTCCTTGAACGCGAGCGTGGGCCCGTGCCAGAGCTCCAGCACGTAGAGTCCCTTGGCGAGCGGGCGCAGCGGCGCGATCGCCGGATCGGTGAAACGCGTGTAGCTCGCGGTGACGATGCGGCGGAGCGTGTCCGCTGGAATATCCGTCGCGAACACCCGCATGAACTCGAAGCACAGCGAGGCGTAATCCAGCCCCTCCAGGCGGCGCAGGTCGCCGGAAAGGTCCGGCATGCGCTCGGGGAGGTAGAGCCCGCCGTCGGGCGCGAGTCCCGTCGCAACCGCGTCGGAAAACCCGAGCGCGGGTGTCTCGCCGCGGGTGGAGATGAAGCGCATCGGCCGTGGGACGCCGGCCGCTCGGGCCGGCGCCGGGAAAGGCTTCAGGCCCGTTCCAGCCCGAAGGCCGCGTGGACGGCGCGCGCGGCGTCGTCGGCCTTGTCCTTGGCGATCACGACCGAGATCTTGATCTCGGAGGTGCTGATCAACTCGAGGTTGGCGCCGACCTTGGCGAGCGCGTCGAAGAGCGCCGCCGCGACGCCGCTGTGGGTGCGCATGCCTACGCCGACGACGGAGAGCTTGGCGATCTTCTCGTCGAAGGTGGCGTCGCCGCCGACATCCTTGAGGGCCGGGGCGAGGGCGTGCACCGCCTTGTCCTTCTCGGATAGCGGCACCGTGAACGTGAGGTTGGCCACGCCGCCGCGGCCGACGTTCTGCACGATCATGTCGACGTTGATGTTGGCGTCGGCGAGCGCGCGGAACACGCGGGCCGCGGTGCCGGGCTTGTCGGCGACGTTGCTCACCACGACCTTGGCCTGGTCCTTGTCCACGGCCACGCCGCGGACAACGACCTTCTCCATGTAGGCGACTTCTTGTTTCACGATGGTTCCTGGGTTCTGGTTGAAGGAGGAGCGGACCTCGAACACGACGCCGTACTTGGAGGCGAACTCCACGGAGCGGGTCTGCATGACTTTGGAACCGAGCGAGGCGAGCTCGAGCATCTCGTCGTAGCTGATCTCCTCGATCTTGCGGGCGTCCTTCACCACGCGGGGGTCGGCGGTGTAGACGCCGTCGACGTCGGTGTAGATCTCGCACTTGTCGGCCTTGATGGCGGCGGCGAGGGCGATGGCGGTGAGGTCGGAGCCGCCGCGGCCGAGGGTGGTGACCTGGCCGTCGTCGTCGATGCCCTGGAAGCCGGCAACGATGATGACGTTGCCCGCGCGCAGGTCCTTCTCGAGCGGCTTGGCGTTGATGGTGCGGATCTTCGCCTTGGTGTGGACCTTGTCGGTGAAGATGCCGGCCTGGGCGCCGGTGTAGCTTACCGCGGGGACGCCGAGGCCGTGCAGGGCCATCGCGGTGAGGGCGATGGTCTCCTGTTCGCCGATGGCCAGCAACTGGTCCATCTCGCGCTCGCTCGGCAGGGCGCAGACGGCCTTGGCCTTGGCGATAAGCTCGTTGGTCACACCGGCGCGCGCGGACACGACCACGACAACCTCGTGGCCGGCGTCGCGCGTCAACTTCACGCGGTTCGCGACGTTCTTGATGCGGTCGACGTCACCCACCGAGGTGCCGCCGTATTTCTGGACGATGCGTGCCATGTCAGGAAAGGGTCAGGAATCGAAGTCGCCGATGCGGAGCAGCACGGGCTCCTCAAGCACGGTCGCGAGCGAACGCAGCCGCCGCAGGGTGCGGCCGATGGCGCGCTCGTCGCTCTCATGAGTCGTGAGGACGAGAGAGGCGGCGCGCGGACGTTCCGCCGGCGCCTGGATCACGGTGGCGATGCTCACGCGGTGCCGGGCCATCTCGGAGGCGACCCGCGCGAGCACGCCCGGCTGGTCCTTGACGGTGAGACGCACGTAGTAGCGGCCGCGGATGCTCTCCGGTGGCGCAAGGCGGGAGCGGGATGGCGCGACCGGTTCCTCCCCGAGCAGATGGGCACCCTTGCCGTGGCGAAGGAGAGAGGCGGCGTCGGCGATGTCGCTGATGACAGCGCTCGCGGTGGCGTCACGTCCCGCCCCGCGACCGCTGTAAAGGGTCGTGCCCACCACATCGCCCGAGACCGAGATCGCGTTGAAGACGCCGTTGACGTTGGCGATGACGTTGCCCGCCGGCAGCAACGTGGGGTGCACGCGCACGCTCAACTCGTCGCGCCGGAAGTCGCGCGTGATCACGGCGAGCAGCTTGATCCCGAAGCCGAGCGTGGCGGCGTTGCGGATGTCGGCCGGCGTAAGCCGCGAGATGCCCTCGACGATCATCTGGTCGGTGCGCACCCAGACCCCGTGGGCGAGCCACGCGAGGACAGCGGCCTTGTGGGCGGTGTCCCAACCGTCGACATCCAGCGACTCGTCGGCTTCGGCGTAACCCAGCCGCTTGGCGTCGGCGAGAACCTCGGCGTAGGGAGCATTCTGCTCCTTCATCCGGGTGAGAATGTAGTTACAGGTGCCGTTCAGGATCCCGTAGATCCGCGGGAACCGGTTGGCGACGAGCCCTTCCCGAAGGGCCTTGATGATCGGAATGCCGCCGGCGACGGAGGCCTCGAAGAAGAAATGTCCGCCATGCCGTCGCGCCGCCGCCATGATCTCGGCGCCGTGTTCGCAGATGAGGGCCTTGTTGGCAGAAACCACCACCTTGCCGGCGCGCAGGGCGGTCAGCGTGACCTGCCGCGCAACCTTGGTACCGCCCATCAGCTCGCAGACGATGTGGATCGAAGGATCGCGCGCGACCGAGAGCGCGTCGTCGGTGAGCAGACGGCGCGGGATGCGGACATCGCGCGGACGGTTGAGATCGCGGACCGCGGCGCGGGCGAGGTTGAGGCGCACACCGAGACGCGACTCGAGCCGGGCGCGGTTCGAGGAAAGGTGTTTCCAGACGCCCTGGCCGACGGTGCCGAAACCGCAGATGCCGATGTTGAGGACGGGATTGCTCATGCCGGGGACGAAGGCGCGGCGGGCGGCTTGGAGCCGACCTTGGACTCCGTGCCGGCCAGCAACCGCGAGATGTTGGCGCGGTGGCGCAGGATCACGAACGAGGCGATGGCGGCGGTGACGATCACGACCACCAGGGAGCGGCCGAGCGCGACGGCCGAGACGACCAGGGTCACGGCCGCGAGCATCGATGAAAGGGAAACGTAGCGCGAAACCGCGAGGGTGAGCCCGAACACGCCGAACGCGATCGCGGCGCCGACCGGGAAGACGACCGTGAAACCACACGCTGCCGTGGCGACGCTTTTACCTCCTCGGTGCCCTGCCGTTCGGCTATCTCGTCGCGAAGGCGAAGGGGGTGGACATTTTCTCCGTCGGCAGCCGCAACCCCGGCGCCACCAATGTTCGGCGGGTTCTCGGCCACGGTCCGGGCAACCTCGTGCTGTTCCTCGACGCCGCCAAGGGCGCGCTGGCCGCCGGCTGGCCGCTGTTTCACGCTGGCGCGGTCGCGGGCGAGAGCGCCGCGATCACTGGCCTCGTCGCCGCCATCATCGGCCACAGTTTTTCCTGCTTCA
>JBEGJD010000387.1:0-3886 GCA_041184765.1 Verrucomicrobiota bacterium
TGATTGCGCAGGTGCTAAAGTGAAGTTTTGCGGCCAAACCGCGCGGCGATGGGAGCTGCCGCGCCACAGCAGGATTGGAACCAAGTTCGAGAGGAGGTAGAGGATAGTGTCGGGAATGGTAGGCAAAAAGGCGGATCATGGTGGGTGGTAGCGAGGACAAACCAAAACCACCCAAGGAAGAAAACCATGACCCGCACGAAACCGCGCGCCTGAGCCCGTCCGCGCGCGGCTGGAACCACCCAACAAACGAAAGGCACGAAACGGGGCAGCCCCCGATGGGGTCAGGACGAAACCTGCAACTTGGGCGGACGATTTCCCGCGGGTCCAAGTTTCACCCCGCCTGCTTCTCCCAGTCTACCGTCGAGCACGACCCGTCAGGGTGAATGCACGGCCGAAATCCGTCTACGGGGTCAGGGCGTTGGATGTTGGGGAAGTCTCCTGATCCGACAGGCCTCAAAAATTCAACGCCCTGACCCCTTTGGGGGGCGCGAGCGAGCGCCTCGTGGCGGAGAGTTGTGCCCACTTCGCCAATTTCGCGCTTTTCCCGTTCAAGACGCTGGAACGCCGACCCGCTACTATCATGGCGCTTTACCCCCGGCCCAACCCATGAAATCAGCCTCAACCCGCTCTTGGCTCGCCTGCATGATCGTGACGCTCGGCTCTCCCGCCGCCATCGCGCAGACCGTGCCCGCCGCCCCGGCGCCCGCCCGGGCCTCGTCCGAGGCGGTCCTTCTGACCCCCTTCGAAGTCTCCTCAGAAAAGGACAACGGCTACGCCGCCACCGAGACGCTCGCCGGCACCCGCATGCGCACCAACCTGCGCGACGTCGGTGCGTCGCTCACGATTTTCACACCGGAGTTTCTTCGCGACCTCGGCGTCAACTCCTTCGACCAGGCACTCCTGTACACGCCAAGTGTCGACGCGACCGAGGGTGACAACACCGACGCCAATCGCGCGGGCGGCACCCAGATGCGCTTCGGCACCGGGCAGTCCTACTCCATCCGCGGCTTCAACACCAATGCCGGCAACCAATCGATCTCCCACGATTTCTTCACCGCCCTCGAGCCTACCGACAACTATAACCTCGAGCGCATCACGCTCTCCCTCGGACCCAACGCCCTGCTCATCGGCGTCGGGAATCCGCAGGGCACCGCCGTCACCACCACGAAGCGGGCCCAGTTGCTGCGGCGGAAAACCGAGGTGCAGACCCAAGCCGACACGAACGGTTCGCTGCGCCTCGCGATCGACCACAATCAACCGCTGATCAGAGACAAATTGGGTTTCCGCCTCAACCTGCTGCACGACGAGGCACGCGAGTTTCGGAAGTATGAGGGCAAAAATCAGGAGCGCCTCACCGTGAGTGTGTCGGCCAAGCCTTGGGCGAACACCAAGCTCACGCTCAATCACGAGAGTTACTCGCTCGGCAGCAACGCCTCGAGTTTGGTATGGGGCTTCGACGGCAGCGCGCTGCGCTGGGCGGCGGCGGGCAAACCGACGATTGATTTCGTGCCGGCCGGTCAGACCTGGACCGCGACGCGCCCCTATCTCGACGCCAATGGAAAGCCCATCCCGGTCGCCCGCGGCGTCGTGGATCCGGACGGCCTCGTCGATTCCCGCAACGACTTCGATCCCAACCTCGTGCTGGCCCAGATTGGCGGAAACACCCAGGTCTACACGGTCGGGCTGAATCTGCCGAACCCGATGATCAACACCCGCTATCAGGGCCAGCTCTCGGCAGCCACGTTCGGCGGCGTCTCGAGTCCCAACTACCAATCAGCCAATCCGTGGGCGACGTTCGGGCTCAGCAAGAGCACCAATCTCAACGGCGGCACCTGGAAAGATCCCTCGTCCGCGCAACACGGGCGGTGGAGCCAGCTCATGCTCGAGCAGAAACTCGCCGAAGGCCTCTTCCTAGAGCTGGGCGGCAATCTGGCGCTCTACAACCAGTCGCTGGCTCCAAACTTCTTCACGACGGTGACGATCGATCCCAATCGCTACCTTCCCGACGGCTCGCCCAACCCCGGCTATCTCGTCCCCTACGCGGACAACGCCCAGATGCAGTTTCGCCCGATCAAGAATCGTTCGGCCGAATATCGCGCCACGCTCTCCTACGAGCTCGATTTGACCAGACACCACCGCTGGTTCGGCAGACACAATTTCGCCGGACTCTACCAAACCACGCGCTCCGACGCGGACCAGGATCTCACGCGCGTATTCAACCTCGCCACCGTCGGTCTGCCGGCGGCCGGCGGTTGGTCCGGTGATGCCGTCAATGCCGGCAACGGGCTCCAAACCCGGACCTATTTCGTGAACGGCAACGTGCCCGTGCTGCCCGACTCCGTGCAGGTTCTGAACAACCTCACGCAGCTCAACAGCTACGGAAGACTGCTCGGTGCGACGGCCAACGAATCCGCCCCGCTCAATCTCAGCCGCATCTCGTTTCTCAATCCGCTCAAAAGCAAATTCACCTCGAAGGCGATTTCCCTCGGATGGCAAGCCCGCTGGTTCGACGGCCGCCTCGTGACGGTCGTCGGCTACCGGGGGGACGACACCCAGAGCTACGGCGTGCCGACCGTGCGCAACGTCGTCCACCCCGCCATTCCCGGCTCCGCCACCGATCCGTTGAAGCAGACATTCGCGCTCGCGAAGGACGTGCCCTACAACGCCCAGCCCTCGATCGTGGCGGACGGCCAATCCCGCACCTACGGCGGCGTCTACCACGTGCTGCCGTGGCTCTCGCTCACCTACAATCGGTCGAGTAATTTTCTTCCGGTGCCGAATGCCTCCTGGGTGGATCCGCTGGGCCGCCCCGCGCCCAATTCCCTCGGCAAAACCGTGGACTACGGGGTGCGTTTTTCACTCCTCGAGGGCCGGCTGGCGCTCGGCGTGAACCAATTCACGACGTCGGCCGACAACCAGTCGCGCAATGCCAACGCCAGCGTCGGCGGCACGCGCGCCATTCTCGGACGCCTGCGCACCAACTACAAAGTTCCCGGCGATCCGTATTTCCGAGACTTGGCCGAGGCCGGCGGCTATCCCGTCGACACGGGCAACACTTCGGACACCTGGAGCTACGTCGCCGAGGGCTACGAGATGAACCTGGTCTACAACCCGTCGCGCAACTGGCGCGTCTCGCTGTCCGGCAGCGTCAACACCAACAAACTCGGCACCCATCTGGAGGCCGTCGGCGCCTACCTCTACACCGATTCGAAATTCCAAGGCCTCGGCACCTGGAAGAAATTCGCGGCCGAGCTCCGCAAGATCGAAGCCGGCCAAGCCTCCTCGGTTTTCAACCTCGATCCCGCCAATGCCACCGCCAAGGCCCAGGCCGCCGCCGACGCCCTCTTCCTCGAGCAACAGACCGCCGCCCAGGAGAAAAGCTACCTCGACGACGTTGCGCTCAACGGCGTCACCACCTCACGCAACGGCAAGTATGCGCTCAACGGTCTCGTGACGCGCGTGTTCAACGAGGGCCGGCTCAAAGGCTGGACGGTTGGCGGAAATTTCCGCTGGCGCAGCGAAAACACGATCGGATA
The DNA here is from genome assembly GCA_041184765.1 of Verrucomicrobiota bacterium. Classification (GTDB taxonomy): domain Bacteria; phylum Verrucomicrobiota; class Verrucomicrobiia; order Opitutales; family Opitutaceae; genus ER46. The sequence goes on from JBEGJD010000387.1 coordinate 3,537, forward strand.
CCAGCGACTCACCGACCCCGCCGGCGTGCCCAACGGCCGCATCGACGTGAACCGCCCTCTCCTCGGCGATCAGTTCTGGGATCTCGGCGCGATGGTTTCCCATCAGCGCCGCATCTTCCGCGACGTGAACCTGCGAACCCAGTTGAACATCCAGAACCTGCCCAACTGGCAGTCACCCCGTCTCGTGCGCTCCGACTACGACACCAACGCCGTCTACGGTTCCACCAACGCCATCGTCCCGGTGCTCTGGGAACTCCGCCGCCCAAGGAACTATGTGCTGACGGCGACCTTTGAATTTTGACCCCGTGAGCCACTTTCCAGCCCTCTTCCCGGGCGGTCCAGTCCTCGCC
>JBEGJD010000388.1:0-3208 GCA_041184765.1 Verrucomicrobiota bacterium
GAACAGGGACACCATTGGTCGGAGTGGGCCGAGGCCTGCGTGACCGGAGGGAAGCCGGGCGCCAACTTTGATTACTCCGGACCCCTGTCCGAGGCGGTTTTGCTCGGTTGTATCGCGATACGGTTTCCCCGGCGGACGCTGCGGTGGAACTCCGCCGCGCTGCGGTTCGAGGGATCTCCGGAAGCGGATCAGTTTATCCGGCGCCGCTATCGCGACGGATGGCAGGTCAATGGCCTTTGAGCTTCTTGCCCGGTCACGCATGGCGTTGATCGGCACGTCCGAGGTTCGCCGGGTGGATTCGTCGAGGCGGCGCAGGTAGTTTCAACCGCCCCGCGGGTTTGTCCCCGGTTTTCTCGTGCGCTATCTGCTCGCCGGCACTGAACGGACGCAGCCTTCCGGTAACCGAGTCGGCTCAGACAAACTTCAGCTTGCGGGCCGCAAAGATCACCATGCGAAGCAAAAGCCAGCCGTGCCGCCAGCGCTGGATGTTGGTGGTTCCGTAGGTGCGTTCCCGGTAGCGGATGGGGACGTCGGCGATTCGCAGGGATTGTTTGGCCGCGCCGAACAACAGGTCGAAATCGCCGAAGGGGTCGAAGTCCCCGAAGTAAGAACGGTTCGCCGCGATGCGTTCGTAATCCGTGCGGCGCAGCACCTTTGTGCCGCAAAGCGTGTCTTTCACCGGCTGGCCGAGCAGCCAGCTGAAGATGAGGCCGAAGGCCTTGTTCGCGCAGAGGTTCAAAAACTGCATCGCCCGCCGCTCCATCGGGTAAACGAGCCGCACGCCGTTGGCGAAGTCGGCGCGGTCACGCGCGATCACGTCGAGAAACTTTGGCAGCTCCTCGGGCGGCATCGTGAGGTCGGCGTCGAGGATCATGAGCACGTCACCTTTGGCGGCCGCGAACCCGGCGCGTACGGCATCGCCCTTGCCCCGACCCGTTTGACGAAGACAGATGATCCGCTTCTCCGGATGCGCGGCGGCCACGCGTTGGATCTCCGCCCAGGTATTGTCCCGCGAGTGCCCCTCGACGAAGATAAGTTCCAGGCCCGCGCCCATCTTGGGAACGCGCTCCACGGCGGCGGCGATGTTCCCTGCCTCGTTGCGTGCGGGAATGATGACGGAGACGGTGGGCGCTCCGGCGGTCGCGCGATTCCCTTCCCGCCTGGCGGTGATGAACACGGTCAGGCAGAACCACTGCAGCAACGGTGCTAGCCAGCGGTTGGCGAACGTGCCTAGGCCAAGGGCTGAGAACGGTGCCAGGATGCGACCCTCCCGTGTGACCGCGCGCCAGCCGGCCAGCCGCAAAAGGTTGAGAACATCCGACGAAGCCAACCAGCTGTTCTCCGGCTGCTGTGACTTGAGGCCGATCAATGCCGCGAGCGAAAGGAGCGGGCGCCAGAGTGAGTTCTGGAAGTTCACCACCAACCGCGTTCCTGGGTGCGAAACGGCATGAAGGCGCTCGAGCATCGCTTGCACGTCGGCGGCGAGGTTGAGCGTGTCAGAAATGACGATGACGTCGAAGGCCCCCCCCAGCGCTTCTGAATCGAGCGTTTCGCCCGCCATAACGAAGAAATGTCCGTGTGGCACCTGGCTTCGGGCGCGGGCGACACTACGTGCGGAAAGGTCGATCCCGCTGACGTCGTGCGCGTGAAGCAACGCGAGAAGATCACCCGCGCCGCAGCCCACTTCCAAGACCCGGGCGTCGGCGGGTATGAGCAGATTGTAGTAATGGGCGAGGCGGCGGCGGTAGGCACGGGCGCCGGCCTGCAGGCCATCCGCCGCCCCGTCGTAATGCGCGCGCACTTCCTCCAGGTGCTTTGCGGATAGGTTTGAAATTGAAGATGCTGGCATGGAGGAGGGCGTGGAGCCGGGAGGTGCGTGTAAGCTGGTCGCGCGTCTCGTGCCGGCTCAAGACTTATGGGTTGCAATCACCCTCGAAATCCCGCCGGTAACCCGCTCACATCTCGCTCCGGCACCACGATGGTAAAGCTCCGTCCTCTTCTCCAAATCGCCGGGTGCGGCGCGGCGCTTTTTGCGGCTTTTTCAGGAGAAATGCGCGGTGCCTCGGCAGAAGCAGTGGCGGGAACTTTGCCCGAGGATCAGCTGCCGGCCCTGCGACCGATTCTTGAGCAGGCGGTGCGGCAATCGCCACAGCTGATCGCAGCGGAGCTCGACCGCATTTTGGCCGAGATCAGAGTGACATCAGCCGACGCGGCGCGGCTGCCCGGAGTGGGAGGTAACCTCAACCTGGCGAGTAACCAGACAGCCATCTCGAGCAACACCAACTCCCAGACGAGGGACAGCGGCTTCTTCTACAACATCAGCGTGAACCAGCCGCTCTTCCATTGGCGGGCGCTGCAAAACCAGAGCCTTTCGGCCCGGCTTAACCGTCTGGTCGCCGACCGCAGCTTCGACCGTGCGGCGCGTGACGTCGCCGTGCTTGTACGAAAGGCCTACTTGGCGCTCATCGTGGAGAAGTCCCGTCTGCGCGCGGCCCGTGACGGGCTGAAGGTGCTGCGCGAGGAGCTGACGATCACGTTGGAGAAACGCGATCGTGGTCTCGTCGCCGCCGCAGTTCTGGAGGGCGACCGCTTGCGCGAACGGGAGGTCCGGTTGGAGGTCGCGCGGCTGGAGTCGGAGTTTGAGGCGAACCGCAGGCGTTTCGCCCGTTTGGCCGGCGTCGCGGGGTCCCTCGCCGAGGCGGACGTTCCTGATGACATTCCGCTGCCGCGATTCTCGGCTGATCTCGCCAACGTGCTTTCCGCGACCGTGCTGCGTGACAACGCCCGCAGCACGCTCGAATACGAGATTCACGATCTTCGAATCCGCGACGCCCAGTTGCGGATCAACTCCGAGAAAGTGCGTCTCTATCCGAAGTTCTTCGCCGGGGCCGGTCTTAGCCTTGAGAACTCCACCAACGTCAACGGCAACACCGTCAGCCAGCAGGGTATCCAGCGTCGGACGGTGAATGTTTACGCCCAGTGGAACATTTTCGATGGTTTCGCCACTCGTGCAGCCATCCGGGAGGCTCAGGTGTCGAAGCGCACCCAGGAACGCCTGCAGCAGGCGGAGATCGAGGGTTTGCTCCAGAACATTCAAATCCTGGAGAGGATTTTGCGGGACGACGCGGAGCAGGTTGAACTTGCCGGTATTCGCCACGCGCTCGCCATCGAGGCCCGCAAAGCGGCGGCGCGCGAGGCCGGTTTCGGC
>JBEGJD010000389.1:0-4887 GCA_041184765.1 Verrucomicrobiota bacterium
GGGGAAGCGAAGAGGAGATTCAACTCCTCCTCGCTTAGAGAGATGGACTGGCCGCCCATGAAGAGCTGCCGCTTGCGGACGGCCTCCGCGGACTTGGAGGCATCCCGCACGCCTTCGACAAAATAAACCGCTCCGCGCGGCCGATCCTTTTCGGGCGGCAACTCCTTCACCGTCGCCACGGGCTGGGAAATCAGCAGGCCCGCCCCGATGATCGTTCCCAGCAAGAGGCTAAGTGCGGCCGCCACCGCGACTTCCGTCCCACTGGGGCCGGTCGGCCCCTTGCGGCTCGCGCTCATGGCTTCAGGACTTGGACCCCGAGGAACTCGCGGCCGGCTTGCTGTCGCCGGATGATTTAGATTCGCCGCCCGACTTGGAGTCCCCGCCGCCTCCCGACTTCTTCTTGTAATCTGTGATGTAGAATCCGGTGCCCTTGAAAATGAGCCCGGCGCCCGCTCCGAGCAGACGCTTCAGCTTCTTCTTCCCGCACTTCGGGCACTTATCGAGCGGGTCGGCCTTGATCGACTGGAAGTGCTCGAACTGATGGTCACAGGCCTGGCACGCGTAATCGTAGGTCGGCATGGTGGAAAAGTGGGACGCTATGAAGCCTCCCTCCGCCCTTGGCGAGTGCGGAGTACCCGCTCGATGGGGTCAGGGCGTTCAATGTTCAAACTTACCCAGGCCCAGATCCAAACGTTGAACGCCCTGACCCCATCGGGAACGAGCCGCGGGAATCCAATCCGGGGATCTACAAATCCATGAGCATCAATAGCAAAATAGGCCCATGCACTTCCGGGAGACGGAGTCAGCGCGGTCGATTTTCAAGGCAGCACAACCATCCGACTAAACCTGAACACTGAACGCCCTGACCCCGTAGGAGCAGGATCTCCGTAAGGGGTCAGGGCGTTCGGCGTTCAAATTGCCGGCCGATTTAACATTGAACGCCCTGACCCCATGGAGCCGGAGGCACGGGAGCGGCGAGGACGCGCGCGTAAAGTTCCTCGTAGCGCGGGACAACCGTCTCGGCAGAGAACAACTCCCGTGCGCGGAGGCGCGCGGCATCACCCATCCGGCGCCTGCGCAGCGGGTCATCCAGCAGGCCGCCGAGGGCGGCGGAAAGACTGGCTACGTCCCCGGCCCCGACCAGCAAACCGGTCTCTCCATCAGCAACCACCTCTGGAACCCCGCCCACCGCGGTCGATACGCTCGGCACGCCGAGGAACATGGCCTCCAGAATTCCCAGGCAAAAACTCTCCGAGTCGGAAGTGAACAATCCAACGTCCGCCGCCGCCACGTAGTCCTCCACCTCGAAAACATTTTCACGCACCACCACGCGATCTGCGACACCGAGACGGGCCGCCTGCTCCGCAAACGGGCGAAAATCCCCGCCCGCCAGCACGAGCAGCCGAAAATCCCGGCCTCGCAAGGCACGCGCGAAAGTATCCAGCAGCACGTCGATCCGCTTCACAGGCCGGAGGTTTGAAACGTGAACCACCATCGGCACTTCCCCCACGCCGAGCTCCGCCCGCACCTCCGCACGCGAACGGCCGGGAGATCGGGGAGTGAAAAAGTTCGGAATGACATCGATGGGCCGCTCCACCTTCAACAGCTGCACCGTCTCATCCCGCAACCAGCCGGAAACCGCCGTGACCGCGTCAGAACGGGTCAACGCGTGCCGGATGGCAGGACCGTAACCAGCGTCCTTTCCAAGCAAAGTCGTGTCGGTGCCGTGCAACGTCGTCACGACCCGAGGTTCTCTTCCAGGCAACGACATCGACCGCGCGAGGATAGCCGCGGTCGCGTGCGGGACGGCGTAATGCACATGCAACACATCCAGGGCGTGATCACGCGCCACCTCCGCCATCTTGACGGAAAGCGGCAACGTGTAATCCGGATACTTGAACAACTCGTAGTCGTTGATCGCGACCGGATGAAAGTGGATCCGCGGTGCCGCCGCCGGCAGCCGGAAGGGCCGGTCGTAGCTGATGAAGTGCACCTCGTGCCCACGCCGCGCCAATTCCTCCCCCAGCGCCGAGGCCAGAATGCCCGACCCGCCCACCGAGGGGTAGCAAGTGATGCCGACGCGAAAGCTCCGCCCGGGCATCGTCAGAAGCGACGCGCCGCGCGCTCGAGGCTCGCCAGCGACTCCACCAACAACGGGGACGCGGGGAAAAGCGGCTGCGCGTACTCAACGCCGGCCGACAGGCCGTGCAACCGCGCACGCGTCAGTTGGAACTCCACGTAGTCCCGGGTCCGCAACTGGGAGGCGTGCGCTTTCATGGCCGCAACCCAGGCGCCGCGAACCTCACTGTCCGAAACATCCACCAGCAAGCGTCCCGCACCCGCTGGTTCAGCTTCGGCGGTGACCGCATAGAAAAACAGTTGACCGATGGCATGGGGAGCCTGCCCGCGCAGCTCCCGCAATCCCCCGAATCGCGCCAGACGGCACGCGTCGCGCACCAGCCGCCCCAGAACCGCGTGGTCGGGGTGCTGGTTTTCCTCGACGGTTGGAGCCAGCACCACCGCCGGCCGCACTCGGCGGATGATGGCCGCCAACTTGATCCCATGCGCCGGGGTCGCCGTGAAGTGAGCGTCTCCACCCAGATCGACGAAATCGATCGCGGCACCCAACTCCCGTGCGGCTTGCCGGGCCTCACGGACGCGGATCGCCGGAGTACCGTTGCTGCCGGCCTCGCCGCGCGAGCAGACGATCAGCGTGACCGGTCGCCCCCGCCGCACTTCGGACGCCACCACTCCCCCGCAGCCGAACTCGATGTCGTCGGGATGCGCCCCGAAAACAAGCAGGGGCCGTTCAGTGGTGGGCTTCGTCCGCACGGTCGATGGGGTCACGGTCAACGAACGTGATTTCAGGCGCATCCTCGCGGCGCAAGTACGCTTGTTCCCCCGCCCCCGCAATGTAGTGGGTGCATCTCACCACGGCCTGCATCCACGGCAGACGCGTGTCGCGCGCGGGTGTGATCTGCTCAGCGGAAAACTCGCGCGCGGGAAGCGTGACGTAGCTCTCCCCTCCCTCGTGCAATTGGAGCGAGCCCTCGCGCCACCGAGCGCGGACGACTTCTCCCTCGTGGGACACATCGACGAAAAAATCCGCCGGCCGGCCTCCCGCGCTCCGCACCGCCGGATCACTGGATCGCACGATGCGTATCCCCTCCAGCAGCCCCATGCGTCGATAGAGCTCGAGGCAAAAATCGGCGACGTTTCCCGCCCCGACCGCCTTGAACTGCTCGACCCGCTCCGGAGCGACGTACGCTCCGAGCTGCCTCGCCATACCCGCCTGCCAACCCGCGGGGATCCGCTTGAGGAAGAGCGGGGACCATTTCCGTTGCAGTCGGTTCTCGAACGCGAAATTCAGGGTCGCGACCTGGCCGGTGTGGCGGTGCCGCAGGATGGTCTGGGTCTCGCGTGGATCGTGATCACTGTCGTGCAGGAAAAACACGATCTCACCGCCGATTTCGGCCTGCAGCCGTCGCGCCGTCCGGATCTTGGCGAAGAGGAACCGCCGAGGAAAAAAACCGCACGGCTGCTGTCCGAAACAGATGACCGGACCGTTGCTCACGTAGTGACTCCCTCCTCGCTCCTCCGCGGCAGCATCGCCTGCAGGACCAAAGCCAGCAGCACGCAGGCCGCGCAGCCGATCAGGTTGTACCAGAGGTAGGAGATGGAGAGGGACGCATAGAGGCCGATCACCAGCGCCTGGGCCACGAGCGCCGCGACGAACACCGCGGTCCCTCCTACCCTTCGCGCGAAAAACGCCACCAAGAATATCCCGAGAACCACACCATAGAAGAGCGACCCGAGGATGTTGATGGCCTCGATCAGGTTTTCCGAAAAACTCGCGAACAGCGCGAAAGCGATCGCGAAGAGCCCCCACAACGCCGTGAACCATTTCGCGGTGCGCACGTTCCGGGCCTCATCGGCCGCCGCGAGCGGCCGGAACTGACGCCACAGGTCGATCGTGGTCGTCGTGCCGAGTGCGTTGAGCTCACCCGCTTTCGATCCCAGCGCCGCGGCGAACATCACCGCGACGAGCAGGCCGACGAGTCCCGACGGCAATTGGGTGAGGACGAAGGTGATGAAGACATAGTCCGAATCCTTGGTCTTCACGCGCGGATCCGCGGCGGTCAGAGCCGCCTTCGCCTCCCGCCGGACGGCATCCACCTGCTTTTGCGCCGCCAGCATCGCCGCACGGGCGTCCGCCGCGACCCGCGCATCGCCGCCGTCACGGGCGTCGAGCCACGCCCGGGCCGCCATCCGGCGTTCCGCGTGCAGGGCGTCATGCCGCTCTTCGATCGCACGGAACCGTGCGCCGTCGGGCCCCGCGACGCGTTGCCGCCACTCGGCCTGGTTGAAGAACACCGGAGCCCGTTCGAAGGTGTAGAAGACGAAGACCAGCGCGCCGAGCAGCAGGATCATGAACTGCATCGGGATTTTGAGCAGCGCGTTGAAGACCAGTCCGAGCCGCCCCTCGCGGAGACTGCCGCCGCCGATGTACCGCTGAACCTGGGACTGGTCGGTTCCGAAATAAGAAAGCGACAGGAAGAACCCGCCGAGGAGACCGCTCCAGAGCGTGTAACGCCGGTCGGGATCCAAGGAAAAGTCGACGGCCTCCAGCCGCCCCATGGCGCCCGCCACATCAAGCGCGCCGGGCGGCAGACGCAGCAGCAGCATGACGAACGCCGTCGCCATGCCGGCGAAGATCACGCCCATCTGCCACTTCTGAGTGAGACTCACCGCCGCGCTTCCACCCGTCACCGTGTAGACGATCACCAGCAGACCGGTGCCGATGATCGTGTGGTCAACGCGCCAGCCGAGCACCGTCGAGAGAATGATCGCCGGCGCGTAAATGGTGACTCCGCTGGCCAGACCCCG
>JBEGJD010000390.1:0-2570 GCA_041184765.1 Verrucomicrobiota bacterium
GCCAGGGTCCGCGCCCGCTCGGCCGAACTGGAGGCCGCGGGCCGCAAGGTGACCAAGCCCGGCAAGGAGCCGGTCACGTACGAGGTGGTCTTCGCGGAAGACTCGGACCTGCCGACTCCCGACACGGTGCTCGCGCCGCCGCCGCCGGGTGAGTGGCGCGAAGGCACAGGCGTGCCGGTCGCCGGCGGACGCCGCGCGCTGCGTCTCGAGGGCGACACCGAGCGGCCGTTTGTTTTTACCGCGGGAGACGTCATCCTCACCGTGCGCAACGAGGCCACGGCCTTCGTGCACTACCGCGGCGATCCCTCCCGGCCGCCGCAGGCCGTGAGCCTGGAGTTCATCAGCGAAGAAAAGACCCGCCGCATGATCTGGGGCGACCCTGCGGCCTTCGGGCCGGAGCTGGCGAAGGATGCGTTCCACGCGGGACCGCTGCCGGCGCCCGGCGCCTACGCGCGTCTCGAACTGTCGGCCTGCGATTCGGGCGTGAAGGAAGGCAAAACCTACACCGGCCTGCGGATCGCCCAACGGGGCGGCTCGGCGTGGTGGGACCGCGCGGGAGCGGTACACATGACCACAAATCCCGCGGCGGATCCGTTGCTTTCCAAGGATGCCTGGGTGAACGGCCTGAGGACGGGGGCCCGCGCATTCTCCACCCTAACCCTGCGCCACGACATCAATTTCCTCGTCGGCCTCTCGGGCACCCAGCAGGTCAACGAGGAGAAGCGGAAGCTCGACGAATTCTACCGCGACTACATCCACGGGCCGTCCCGCGCGGAACTGGAGCCGGAGGTACACGCCGCGCGCCGCCTGATGGCGGAGCAGATCCATTACGAGCAGAGGCTGCCGATCACACCGATCTCGCGTGAACTCGCGGAACCGCTGACGGCGCACGTGCTCATTCGCGGCCAATACGACAAACCCGGTGAAAAGGTCACTCCCGCCACCCCCTCGTTCCTGCCGCCGCTGAAACCCCGCGGCGCCCGGCCCGATCGCCTGGACCTTGCGCGTTGGATCGTCGACCCGTCCCACCCGCTCACGTCGCGCGTCGCGGCGAACCGGGTCTGGCAGCAGTTCTTCGGCGCCGGTCTCGTCCGGACGCCGAGCGACTTCGGCGCGCAGGGCGAGCCCCCGACGCACCCACACCTCCTCGACTGGCTCGCCTCCGAGTACGTGCGCCTCGGCTGGGATACGAAGGCCCTCATCCGCCTCTTGCTGACCTCGCGCACCTACCGGCAGGACTCGCGGGTGACGCCCGCGCTGTTGGAACTGGATCCCGAGAACCGGTTGTTCGCGCGCGCGCCGCGCCTGCGGCTCGACGCCGAGGTGCTGCGCGACCAGGTGCTGGCGCTCGGCGGCCTGCTGGTGCCCGCCATCGGCGGTGCGCCGGTGAAGCCGTACCAGCCGGTCAACATCTGGGAACCGGTCGCCTTCGGCGGCAGCAACACGAAGAACTACGTGCAGGACAAAGGCGCCGCGCTCTACCGCCGCAGCCTTTACACCTTTTGGAAGCGCACGGCGCCGGCCCCCTCGATGAGCACCTTCGACGCGCCCGCTCGGGAAAACTTCTGCCTGGTGCGCCCGCGCTCCAACACCCCGCTGCAGGCCCTTGCCCTGATGAACGACGTGCAGCACTTCGAGGCCGCCCGCGGATTCGCTGAGCGGCTGCTGCTCCCCACGCAAACCGACGCGGAGCGCCTCGCTCTCGCCTTCCGCAGCGCCACCGCGCGCACGCCCGACGCCGGCGAGATGAATCTGCTGACGACGGCGCTGGAGACCCATCGCGGACAATTCTCCCGCGACCCCGAGGCGGCGCGACGCGTGATCACCAACGGTGAGTCCAAGCCTTCCGATCGCATCCCCGCGCCCGAGTTCGCGGCGTGGACGATGGTGGCCAACCTCGTGCTCAACCTCGACGAGACGGTGAACCGCAACTGACCCGGCCATGAATCCCGCCCTCGATTACCTGCGCCACTTGACCCGCCGCCAGTTCTTCAGCGGCTCCGGCCTCGCCCTCGGCGGCGTCGCGCTCGGCTGTCTGGCCTCGCGCGCCCCGGCCGCCGCGCGGGCCGGCAACCCGCTCGACGCCCGCGTGCACCCGCCTTTGACCGGGTTGCCCCACTTCGCCCCGAAAGCGAAGCGCATCATCTACCTCCACATGAACGGGGGCCCGTCGCAGCTCGACACCCTCGATTACAAACCCGCCCTCGAGAAGTACTACGACCAGGAGTTGCCGGACTCCATCCGCCAGGGCCAGCGCATCACCACGATGACGAGCGGCCAGAGCCGGTTCCCGGTTGCGCCCTCGATGTTCAAGTTCGCGCAACACGGGAAAAGCGGGGCGTGGGTGAGCGAGTTGCTGCCGTGGACCGCCAAGGTCGTCGACGACATCGCGATCGTGCGCAGCGTGCACACCAACGCGATCAACCACGATCCCGCCTGCACGTTCCTCATGACCGGCAGCGAAATCCCGGGACGGCCGAGCCTCGGCTCCTGGGTTTCCTACGGCCTCGGCAGCGAGAACAACGACCTGCCCGCCTTCGTTGTCCTCACCCCGAAGTTCTCCCCGAAGG
>JBEGJD010000391.1:0-8949 GCA_041184765.1 Verrucomicrobiota bacterium
GGTTTGGCGCACCGAGCGGTCGAGGAATTCGGCGGCGCGGGGGAGGGCTTGTTCCAGCGGCAGATCCCCGGGCGTGATGGAATGGAGCGTGAGCCCGGCGGGAGGTTGCGCGGCGGTCGCCTGGCCGGCGAAGACGTGGACGATCTTACCGAGTTTTAGAGCGCGGGCGGCGACCGCGCCGGGGCCCTTGCCTTGCAGCGAACTGTCGTCGAAACGGCCTTCACCGGTTATGACGACGTCGGCGCGCGCGAGCCGCGCCTCGAGGTCGAGCCACGCGGAAACGAGATCGAAACCGGGCAGCAGTTCGGCGTCGGCCGCGGCCATCAGACCGAATGAGATACCTCCGGCTGCACCCGTTCCCGGGACATCCATGAGTTCGTCGGGTCGGCCGAAGTGTCCGCACAGCAGCAGGGCTAGGCGGGCGGCCTCATGATCGAGGCGCGCGAGGTCGCCCGAACGCAGGCCTTTTTGCGGGCCGTACGTCGCGGCGGCGCCGCGCGGGCCGAGTAACGGGTTGGTGACATCGCAGGCGATGCGGATCGGCGGTAGGACCGGGGTGAGTTTGCCGCCGATGCGGACGACCTCGGGCCAGCGGGCGGGAACCGGTGGCGAAACGCGGCGGCTGTCAGCCGCGAGAAATTCCAATCCTAGGGCCTCGAGGGCGCCCAGCCCGAGATCGTTCGTCGCGCTGCCGCCGATCCCAAGCACGATCGCGGCGGCGCCCTGCGCGACGGCGAGGCGCATGAGCTCGCCGGTGCCGGTGGTGGTAGCGTGCCAAACGTCGCGTTCTTCAGGCGCGAGCAGGGCGAGTCCGGAAGCGCTCGCCATCTCGATTACCGCGACACGAGCTCCGCCTCCGACTTCCGGCAATCGAAGCAGCGCGCGCGCGGACTCCGGGATGCGGTCATAAGCGACCAAGCCCACGCGGCCGGCGACCGGTTTTCCTCGGGGGCCAGTGACCGTTGCCGGCAGAGTTTCTCCACGGACGGCCGCGGTGAGGATCGCACCGAACCCCTCGCCTCCGTCAGCGAGCGGGCAGGAGTCGACGGTCCAGTCGGGGCGGGTTGACGCGAGTGCGCGCGCGGTGGCGACGCAGGCCTCGGGCGCACTAAGGGCGTCCTTGAATTTGTCGAAGGCGAGGAGAACCCGCATGGCGTCAGGCATCGCCGATGCGCGTGAAGCGCGGTACGCGCCGGCCGGCGACCTCGACCACTTCGGTGAACATGGCGGCGGGGCGCACCCAGGTGCCGCGTTCACCGTAAAGGGCCTGGTAGACGACGAGCGGCTCGAGGGTCTCCGAGTGGCGTGCAATGCCGGTCACGAGGTACTCCATGCCCTTGTAATGACGGTAGCGTCCGGGCCGCGGCTCGGACGGCAGCGGCGGCAGGGCTTCGGCGGGAACGTGCTGGGAGGACGACATCGGTCGGCGGCGGAGCCGGAAGGTTTGCGGACCCGGTGGACGCGGCAAACCGCAATTCGGGAAAGGAATCCCGCCGCGCAACCGGTGGCCTGCGGGAAACCCAGCGCGGCTCCGCCGCAATCGAGGCGGCGTTCAGACTGCGCCGCGCTGGGGGCGGCGAGTGAAAGCGAGAGGGAGTGAGAGGGAATGGGCTGAAGGAGTTTCCGACGATCCGAGGGAGGCGCCCTCGGCTACACCGCACGCATTTCTTGAGAAAATTCGGTCCGGCCTTTCCGGACGAAAGGCGTTTCGTGTAGCCGCGGCCGCCCGCCGCGGACCATACTGCCTGCGTGACGGCCGAAGGCGTTTCGGAACGCTCCGGGGTTCACCGCGGATTTCGCTGATCACGCGGATAAGTGCGACGAACGCGTTACCGACGGGAATCGTGCGGAGAAAACGTGGGCCGCGGGCGCGGCATTACGGAAGGCGCGGTAAACGCGGAAAAATCAGACGCTTGCCGCGGCACGATCTCCTGTAGCCGGGGTTGTCGACCCCGGACCATGCTTGCCGCCGGGTGTGTGAAGGGCGGGCTCCGCGGCTCGGATGGCCGGGCCGCGGAGCGAAGCGAGTCTTAGAACCGGCCGCGGACGCCGAAATAGAAAATCGGGTCGCCGAACTCCGAGTAGCGGCTGGGGACGCGGAAGGATTTGAAGAGCGTCGGGTCGCTGGGGGTCTGGAACTCGCGGCGGCCCTCGCCGGTGAGATTGCGCACCTGGACGTAGAGCGTGGCCTTCGGGTTCAGCGTGTAGTTCACGGTGAAGTCGGCCTTGGTGACCTTCTCGGTGAATGTGGACGGCGCGGTGGCCGTCGTGCCGAATCCGGTCTCGACGTCGCCGATGTGGCTCACGGTCGCGAGCAGGTTGAAGCGACCTAGACGCCAGCCGACGATCAGGTTGGCCGAGCGGGTCGTGGCGGAGGCCAGCTGGGCGAGCTTCGTGGTGAAGTTGTCGCCGTCGATGCTCACGGCGGTGACGTTGAACTGCACGTTCATCGCGTTGAACGGCGAAGGCAGGAACTTGAGGCCCTGCGCGTAGCTGAGCTCGAGGCCCTTCACCGTGCTGCCGAGGCCGTTCTGGGCGAACGTCACGTTGTAGCGGTTCTGCTCTGCGGGATTGATGCCGTACTCGGCGGCGATCGCCGCCCCGTTGGCCAGCGTGCTGAGCAGGCCGACGGCGCCGCGGGCGATGAAGCCATCCACGTTCTTCTGGAACAGCGAACCGGAGAGCACGCCGGAGTTGGCGAGATACCACTCGGCGGTCACGTCGAGGTTGAGGATCTTGTACGGCTTGATCGCGGGATTCGGGATGCTGATCGAGCCCGTGCTCGTGGCGGAGGACGGGTCGAAGTCCGTGACCGTCGGGATGATGTCACCGAAGTCGGGGTGGCCGATCGTACGGCTGACGCCCGCGCGGACCACGACGTCGGGGCGCGGGGTGTACTTCAGGTTCAGCGACGGGTACCAGCCGTCGTAGGAAAGGCTGGCCGTGGTGAACCGCTGGCGGGCGACCCGCAGGTCCTGCGCACCGGCTTCGAGTGTCTTCTGTTCGTAGCGCGCACCGGTGACGACGGTGAGTTCCTTGGTGACGGGCAGGTCGACCCGCAGGTACGCGGCGTCGTTGCGCTCGGCGATGTCGCGCACCACCCACTCGGTGAGCGTGGAGGAAGGCGTCGGGAACGCGCGGTAGGTCTTGTACGGGCTGAGCCACTCGACCGCGCCGAAGCCGAAGCCGATGTCCTCGGAGCTGTAGTCGTCGTCGCGGTAGGAGCGCAGCTCGTTGCCGCTGAGGGCGGGATTGGCGTGGGCGACACCGAAGCGGTTGATCTTGCGGCCGAGGTCGTCGCGGCGGACGCCGGTCTGGACGGCGAAGGGCAGGGCGCCCTTGAAGTTGTGCCGGTAGTCGAGGTTGAGGCCCTCCTTCAGCTCGCGGGAGGTGAACGGCCGGGCGCGCCAGCTGTTGGCGGCCACGCTGTAGCTGGCGAGGCTGCGGTAGTCGGGCGACAGGTTGTTCTGGGTGACGCTGATGGCGGGCAGGAGTCCGTTGAGGATGTTGTCCATCGTGACGACCGTGTTGCTGCCGGTGGGCCGGAGGAGGCTGAGGCCGATGCCGGTGAGGAAGCCGCGGGTGACGTCGCGGTATTTGTTCTCAGCCTGCGACCAGCTGTAGCCGCCCCAGAGTTTCCCGGAGTCGAGCTCCTGGGTGAACTGGGCGCCGAGCATGTACGTCGGGCCGTATTTGCTGCGCTGGGAGACGTCGGTGGTGACGTTGCCGGTGCCGGCGGTGCTGACAACGCGGTTAGGCGTGAAGCCGGCGACGGGCGTTCCCGAGCTGAAGGTGATGGAGCGGCCGTTGAACGTGAGGTCGTACCAGTTCCACTGGCCGGTGAATGACAGCTTGGTGCGCGGCGCGGGGCGGTAGTCGACCTTGGTCGAGAGGGACTCGCGGTGGGTGATCTTCTGCTCGTCGTACATCTGAAGCGAGCTGAGGAACGGATTGGAGGGGGTGGCGCCGTTGGCGCTGAAGTTCCACGAGTAGCCGGCGCGCGGGTAGTCGTGGGCGATCTCGGACAGACGGTAGCTCACGTTGATGCCGAGGTTGTTGGTGAGCCGGTGCGAGTAGTTGAGATCGGCGCTTGGGCGGACCAGGAACTGCGGGCCCTCGCCCCACGCGCCGCGGCGGCTGAGGGTGAAATTCTCGGCGTTGGCGGTGAGGGAGACGTTGTAGGCGAAGGACGTCTTCCCCTCGCGGTCGAAGGCGCTCTTCGTGACGAGGTTCACCTGGCCGCCGGTGTTGTCGGCCGACATGTCGGGGGTCATCGTCTTGAACACCTCGATGGTCTCGACGTTGTTGATCGCGACCTGCTCAAGCTCGAAGCGCCGGCTGTCGCCCGAGGAAGTGCCGGAGGCCATGCGGCCGCCGTCGACGGTCACGTTGGTGAACATCGGATTCATGCCGCGGAGGCTGACGGCGCGGGCGTCGTTCGCGGTGTAGTCGATGCCGATGCCGGGGAGGAACTTCAGGTACTCGCCGACGTTACCCTCGCTGATGTCGCCGAACTGATCGGCGGCCGCGACGAGCTTCTGGTTGAAGGAGGCCTTCTGCAGCGCGATGGCCTGCGCCATACCCTCCTTGGAGGTGCTCACGGTGAAGGCCTCGAGCACGATCGTGTCGGATTTCAGCTGGACGCGCACCGTGGCGGTCTGGCCGGCGGTGACGCTCACCGCCTGGGACGCGGGGGCCATTCCCGGGTAAGTGACTCGCACGGTCTGCGCGCCCGGGGCGACGCCCGAAAGGCGGAAGACGCCCTCGCGTTCCGTGATGGCGGCAAGTGCGGTGCCGGCGACTGAGACTTCGGCGCCCTCGAGGTACTTGCCCGAGGCGTCGAGAACGACGCCCGAGATGGCACCGGTGGTTTGGGCAAGGGCGGCGCGGCCGGTGAGCAGCAGCCCGAGAACGAGGGTGAACGCCGGCAGGAGGCGGCGGAGCGTACGGTGGTTTCGCAGGTCAGGGGTTGTTTTCATGGCAAGAAACGCGACCGAGGCGCCCCGGAAACGGGGCGCCCGGGAAGTAAGATGGGATCAGAAGGTGCCCTTGAGGCCGACGGTGAACTGGACGCCAAACTCCTCATGGCGGTAGCCGTTGGCGTAGCTGGCGGAGGCGGGGCTGTAGCGCTCAAGCACCTGCGGTTGGTTGAGGAGGTTGCGGGCGTTGGCGAACAGCCGGACGCGGCGCGAGTAGGTGTACTCGACGTTCACGTCCATATTGTAGCGCGAGTCGTAGTACTCGTAGAAGCCAGCAGTGGTACCGTACTGGGCGCCGGTCTGGGCGGAGTTCCGCTGGCGGCCGCGGTAGTTGAAATTCACGCGAGCGCTGATCGGGCTGCGGTTCCAGCTCAGGCTGAAGTTGCCGGTGCGCGAAATGAAGCGGTTGAAGTCGGCGCCATTGGCGCCCTGCAGGTGGAGCGTGGTGCCGTTGGCGTTGATCGCGAGGTAACGCGCCCAGCCGGGTAGGAAATCCAAGGTGCGGTTGAAATTGAACTCGGCGCCGGAGATCCGCGCGCTGCCGACGTTCACCTTGGTGACGACCGTCCAGCCGACGTACGCCTGTTCGAGGCCGAGGGTGTTGGCCAAGCCTGATGTCAGGGGCTGGTTCAGGTTACCCCAAAAGTCCGCGAGGTCCTTTTGGAAGACGCCGATCGAGGCCACGCCGCCTTTGGTGAAGTAGTACTCGAGCGACAGGTCGTAGTTATCGGCGGTCCACGGCTTGAGCGCGGTGTTGGACATCGTGATCGTGCCTGGTGACAGCGCCGGGTTGAGATCGGCGGCTTCGTTGTCGTCGATCGTCGCCGTCGGGATGATGTCGACGTAGTCGGGTCGCCCGAGGGTCCGTGCGTAAGCGAAACGGGCGGTCACGCGGTCGGTCAGGTTCCAGGTGAGGTGCAGGCTCGGGTAGTAGCCGTCATACTCGCGGGAGCCGTGAAAAGCGCGCTCGCGGTTGGTGAGGCGAAGCATGGCGAGCGAACCGGCGGCGCCGGCCTCGGGGCGCAGTACGCGGCGGCCCGCGGCGTCGCGGACGAAGGCGCCGGTGGCGGTGCGCTGGAAGGCCGCGTCGGGATCGACCAAAGCCCCTTCGCCCTCGTCGAGGGTCTTCTCAAGGCGCACCCCGGTGACGAACTGGAGCCGGTTGTCGAACAACTTGCCGTCGAGCTGGATGAAGGCCGACGAGATGCGCTCCTGGATGCGCTGGGAGTTGGTGATGCGCGCCAGCTCGGCGGGGTAGCCCGGCTCGGTGGTCACACTCGTACCCTCGACGGTGATCGAGCTCGTGGTGGGACGGAAGTAGGCGGGATTGGAACGGTAAAGGTCAGCCAGCTTGTACGGGCTCATCCACTGGATCGGCTTGGAACCGAAGAGCGGGTCCTCCTTCGAGTAAGAGGTGTCGAGGAACGGCCCGGCGCTGTCATCCGCCGTGTTGGCGATACCGTCGGCCCCGAGGAAGTTCCACTGTTCGGTGTAACGGCGGTTGTCGCGCAGTTCGGCGCGCACCGCGACGCCGGTCTTCAGGTTGAGGGGCTGGCGGGCGACCTCGAGCGCGCGGCGGAGGTTGAGGTAGCCGCCCTTCATCACGGCTTTGCCGTCGACCGGGCTGTTCTGGAGTGTGTTCAGCCGGTAGTTGGCGAGGCTGTACGGATCGAGCTGGTTGCCGGCGGCGTCGCGGACCGTCCAGTTGAGGCTGGGAAATTCGATGTTCTCCGCGCGCACGACCGAGACGCCCTGCAGCGTGGTGCCGACGTTGGAGAAATGCCCGCGGGCCAGTTCACGGTACCACGTCTTGGACTTCGCGCCGTGCAGGCCGGCCTCGGTGTCCCATACGTTGCCCTTGAACGTGTGGCGCAGGTTGACCGCCTTGGTGTCGCCCAGCTTGGCGCGGAATGACGAACCTTGGGTGACGGCCGCGCGGCCCGTGGCGGCTTGGGCGAAGGTCTGGCCCCAGAGCAGGGGAGTGCCGGTGGCGACGGACGGCGTGGCGGTGGTACCGAGGTTGAAGTTCAGGTTCCGGTTGCCGAAGAAGGCGTCGTAGTAGTTTTCCTGGACGCTGATGGAGAGGACTTGGCGCTCGGTCGGCTTCCAGTCGGCCTTCACGCTGACAGAGGAGCGGAACGTGTTCTTGGGTCCGTCCTGCAGTTGCCACTGCTGGAGGTAGGGATTCGCCGCGGTGGCGCCGGCCTGCGCGAAGTTCCACGTCGTCTGCCAGCGGTGCTGCTCGTTGAACTGGTTCGAATTCAGGCCGGTGATGACGAGGCCGAAGTTCTTCGTGACCGGCAGGGTGTAGTCGAAATCGAAGCCGGGCAGGACCTTGTAGGTCGGCTTGTTGCCCGGCCCGGGGGTCTTGGAGAAGACCTTGGTGTCCTCGTTGTTGAAGTTCAGCGAGACGCGGTAGTTCAGCTGGGCGCCGCGGCGCTCGAACGCGTTCTTGCTTATCATATTCACGCTGCCGCCGAGGGAGTCGGCCGGCGAGTCGGGCGTGGGTACCTTGGCGACCTCCACGCGGGAGGCGTTGTTGATGGAGACCTGTTCGAACTCGAAGACGCGGTTGGAATTGCCGGAAACCGAGCTCGTGATGCGCATCCCATCGACGGAAACGTTGGTGAAGGTGTCGGCGAACCCGCGCACGGAAACCGTGCGCACGTCGGCGGCGACGTAGTCGACCGTGATGCCCGGCAGGTACTTGAGGAACTCGCCGACGTTGCCCTCGGTGACGTCGCCGAAGGAGTCGGCGGCCATCACGACCTTCACGTTGGGGGCGTAGCGCTGCTCGTTCGTGGCCAGCGCGGCGCCCTCGAACTCGCGTTGGGCGGCGACCTTGAATGTGTCGAGCTGCACCGTCTCGTCGGCGCCGTAGCGGGCGGCGCTCGTGAGGTTGAAGTCCGCCCGTGCGGCCGCGCCCGCGGTTACGGTGACCGGCTGGACCCGGGCATCCAGGCCGGTAAACGACGCACGGACCCGGACGGTGCCGGCGGTTACGCCGACCAGGCGGAATTCGCCGAACTCGTTGGTCAGCGCCTCGAGGTTGGTGCCCTCGACCACGACGCGGGCGTTGTTGAGGTACTTGCCCGTACCAACGTTGAGCACCCGGCCCTCGATGGTGCCGGAGCCGGCCGTTTGGGCGGCCAGTGGGATAAGAGCCGTGGCTAGCACGGCGACGAGAACCCGGAACAGGGAACGGAGGTTTTTCATGCGCAGAAAGGAGGGCGGTCAAGGCCGGCCCCGGTGGGGCGGGGGGCGACTTGATCGAGCCGTCGATTCTCGACGCTTTGCCCGCCCGTTCAAGGGGGCTGCCGGTCCTCCGGCTGGCGATTTTTTCGGACCGTCCGGCCAGCCCCGAAGGGCTTTCGCAGACAAATGGCGCGGGATCAGCCTCGCGCGGTCTTCGGGTCCAACGCGCGCGCCACGGCGTGCACCTCGGGCCAGTGGGAGGCGGGAATGATCGGACCGAGATGGCTGACCGTCTCCGCGCCCATGAGGGAAGCTAGTTCTCCGCAGGCTGGCAGGGGCCAGCCGCGCAGGTGCGCGAAAAGAAAACCGGCCGCCCAGGCGTCACCGGCGCCGTTGGTGTCGACCACCTGCGCCACCCGGCGCGGTTCGACCCGGTGGAGTTTCTCGCCGTGTCCGATCCAGGCGCCGTCCTTGCCGACCTTTACCGCGGCCAGCACGCCGTGGCCGGCGAGGCGGCGGGTCAGAGCGTCGAAGGGCGAGGAGTGGTCCTCGAACAGCGCGCGGATCTCGTCCTCGTTGGCGAAGACGATATCGATCCCGCGTCGGAACTGGCCGAAGAGCCAGGCGCGTGAAGCGTTGACCACCTCAAAGGACGAGAGGTCGAGGCTGGTGGTGCAGCCGGCCGCGCGGGCCGCCGTGAGCACGGCGTCGGCCAGCGCTTGGTTGAAGACGAGATAGCCCTCGATGTGGGCGTGGCGGCACCCGGCGAAGTCAG
>JBEGJD010000392.1:0-4249 GCA_041184765.1 Verrucomicrobiota bacterium
AGTTGCAGCGTGCGCACGAGGACCTCGTGCCAGAGCGGGTTAAAACCAGCCGGCTTCTCGATCGGCACGCGGTTCGCGGGGTCGTTGGTGAGCGTCATGCGGTAGCAGTACGCCTGGGTGCGGTTGTCCGCATCGCCCGGTTGGCCCCAGAGCTTCCCGTCGATGAACGGCAAAAGTCCCGAGGTCGGATCGCCGGGTCGCACGTAAGGGTCGATCGACTTATCTCCGGCCCCGACCACCCCCGCGAGGCGGATGCCGTTCAACGTCTCGCCAAAGGCGCGGTTGGCCTCGCGTCCGACGATGTGGCTGACGCCCGCACGCGCCATCAGATCCCCTTCGTAGGAAGCGTCGACGAACATGCGTCCCGCGTAGCGGCCGCCGTCATCGGTGCGGAGCGCGATAATCCGCCCGTCCTTCAGTTCGACCGCGGCGGGAGTCTCGGTGATCCGCTTCCGGCGCGCGACCTCGACGCCCGCGCGGCGCAGCATCCCCTCGAGGATGCGTTCCGCGACGTGTGACTCGTAGACCCACTGCATGCGAAGCGCGTCGTTTTTCCCGGTGTAGGTGCGCTTCTTGGACAGCTCGAAGAACTCATCGCGGGTCTGTCCTCGCCAGGCCGAAGGTTGCAGGTAGTGCGTGTAAATTTCCTGGTAGAACTCCCGTGCAATCCCGCCGATCGACGTGCTGCGGTTCATGTCCGTTGCGGTGAGTCCGGACGTGGCCACACCGCCGATATGGGCCGTGGGCGAAAGCAGCAGGACGGTCTTGTTCAGGCGGGCCGCCTGGATCGCCGCGCTGATGCCGGCCAGCGTGTCGCCGTAGATCACGACGTCGTGCGCCGCCAGCGCGCGCGAAAAGCCGAGGATCAATAGAAGGGAGCGGGGGATGAGCTTCAGCATGACAGGAGGGAAATCGGTTCCGGAATTAATGCGGGGAGCGCGGAACGAGAAGGGTGCCTCCGTGCGATCCAGCGCGTATGCGCGCGAGGGTCATGGTGTTGCGGCGACCAGTCACGCAAGCTCTGGTTGGACCCAGCGCTTAGGCGAGAAGGCGGGTCGGCCCAGTTAAAACGGGAGAGCGAGTGGGAAACCTTTGTGGCGACGGCCTTGAGGTCTCGGCACGGCGCTTCCGTCGACAGAAACGCAGGTGCAGCGGTTCGACCGCCCGAAGTGAGGAGGTGCGGCGCGATTCTAGACGCCGTAACACGGACTTCCGCCGCCGAGGGTGAGGGTCATGCGCGGTAGTTCGCCGAACATTTTCCGGTAGAAGGCGCTGAAGCGCCCGAGGTCAGGGAAGCCGCAGCTGTAGGCTGCGGCCTTGACGCTGTCCGCCTCGCCGCAAAGCAGCATGCGACGGGCGCGCTGCAACCGGTGGGAGCGCAGGAAGGCCGTGGGGCGGACTCCGGTGATTTCGATGAACGCATTCTGCACTTGGCGCGCGCTTACCCCGGTGGCGGCGCAAAGATCCTCCAGGCAGAGGTTCTCGTTCGGCAATTGACGCGCCAATTCCCAAGATTTGAGCACCACTTGGGATAGCGAAAGATGCCTCCTACGCAGGGGTGAACCGGAGGAGGCCGCACCTTCGGAGATTTCGGCAGCAAACGTGTCGAGGATGGTATCCTCCAGCGTCTGCAGGACCGCCGGGCTGGAGTAAGCGGCCGTCTTTTCGGAGTCTCGGCGGGAGAGAGCGATTTCGTTCACGATGGCCTCGATCTTGGCGCGGCGGCGCGGTTGAAGCTCGATGGAGAGAAAGGTACAGGGTGCGGGGCCATCCGATCCGGCGCGAAACCGGGTCAGGTGCTTGAGGAAGCGACCGCACTCGATCGCGAAGATCGTCCAAGCGCCTGGCCCCGAGCCCTTGCCCACATGCTCAGCCCCCTCGGTGTAAAGGGCGACCCCGTTGCAGGGCATCTCGATCCCGCGGTAGTAGTAGGGGTGGGGTTTTCGCCACGGCATGAGGAAACAGATCCTCCCGCTTTTGGCTGCGCCACGACCGGACGTCAGCGCCGAGAGACCGCGAAACGGATGGTCTGATTTCCTGAAAGCCCCGTGAGGTCAACGGTGCCGCGCGGATCGGTCGCCAGTTTCTTGCCCTGCACGGACGCACCGGTAACGGTCCAACCGTCCGGCACGCGGGTGCGGAGGAGAGTGCGGGCGGGCGTCTGACGCGACGGCAGATCGACGGTAGCGACGACTTCACCGGCGGAGAGACGGGATTCGACGGTGACGCCGACTTCGCCCCAGACGGTGGGGGCGCGCTCGACGCGGATGGTTTTACCGTCCTCGAGCCAACGCCGGGAGGTTCCGAAAAGCAGGCGCAGGGTGTCGGGACGACCGTCGTCGTCGAGGTCCCACTCCTGCACGAGCAGATGGCGTACCATCGAGAGCACGTGGGCGCTGGCGGCGCTGTTGGGCGGGCAGTAGAAAAAGCGTCCTTCGCCGTCGACAGGACGCAGGGTGCAACCCTCGCCGCCGACAAAGGTGTTGCGGGTGAGTCCCTGCGCGAGCGTGCCGTAGAGGCTGAGGAGGGCGCGCTCGGGTTCGTCGCGGCGCAACGCATCGAGCGTGTAGCGGGTGCCGTAGAGCGGGTTCACGCGTTCGGGTCCGGTCCAGAAGTTGAACGTGTCCCCGCCGGAGCGCACCATGCCGAGAAAAATGCCGCCGTGGCGTTCCTGGTAATGCGGGATCCAGTTCTCCTGCTCGCTCCCGGCCGGGAAGATGCCGCTGCCGATGCTGTAGCCGATGATGATGTTCCAGTAGGAACCGATGCGGTAATGCAGGATCGGGCTGTGCACGGGCTCGCCACCGTCGAGCGCGATCGGAACAAACGGCGGCTCGGTGGTCCGCGACGTCACGCGTTCGATCGCCTGCAGGACGACCGGTCGGAACGCGGCCGCCTCCGCGGTGTAACGGCGGCCGAGCGCGGGATCGCCGAAATCGGTCATCAACGCCCCGAGTTCATGCATGGCGCGCCACGCCTTGGAGTTCACGTTGAGGCTCTGGACCGGCGTGTGGATGTCGCCGCAGTACTGTTCCTTCGGGAAGAGTCCTCCGGGGCCGGTGCGGCCGTCGAGGAAGCGCGCGATCTCCTTTTCCCAACGCGGGCGGAGTTCGGTGATCGCCGCGGTGTCGCGCGTCTGCCGGACGTAGCGCACAAGGTTGCCGAGTTTGAACGAGGCCTGGTGCAGCTCGAGGTTGCGGCGCGAGAAGTCGAAGATCGGTTCCATCAGCCGTCGCGCCTCCGCCGCGTAACCCCACGAGAGCAGCGCCAGGATGGCGTCGCTGCCCTCGGCCGAGTAGATCTGGTCGTACTGGTTGCCCGTGCTGTAGCGCAGCTGGCCGTGGTTGATCAGCTGGAAGTTCTGCACGATGGCGTTGCGCCAGGCGTGGTTCACCAGCGGCTCCGGCACCTCGACCCGCGCGGCGCGGTCGACGAGCGCGCGCCACGTCGCGACACAGGCCGCGCGTTGGGCCGTGTATTCGGCCGGGCTGGCGGCGAGCGTGGATGACGCCGGCAGCGGGCTGGTGGGAACCGCCAGCGTGGCGACGTTTCCTTCGCGCACTCGGGCGACCATGCGCCCCCGTTCGCGCTTCCAAGCGTCGTCGAAAAGGGCGATGACACGCCCTTCGGCATCAAGGAGGCGTCCTTTCTCGAAGCGCGCGCCAGGTGCTTCAACGTCCACGCTCAGGAAGCCGTTCGTGCCCTGCGCAAGGTCGAGCCGGATGAAAACGACGCAGTTTGCCGCCCATTCGGGCGTGGTCGCGGCGAACGCCTCCAGCCGGTAGATCTCGGGGGTGGGTTTCCGTCCCGTGGGGGCCAGCGGTACCATGCCCTCAGACTGAACCGGCGAACGGTGTGCGTACCGGATTTCCGGAATGGGCAGCCAGCCTTCGGCGAGTACCGGTTCGGTGACGCGGTCGCGCAACCCGCCGAACGCGAACTCGTCGGGCCCGACCCGGAAACGCACCGGAACGCCGACATCGTTCCAGCTCCGGCTGCCGCCACGGAGGTTGAGCCCGCTGCCGTCCGAGATCAGCCGAGCCTTGGGCTTGGCGCTCGGGTCCGCTCCCCGGCGGAACTCGACCGGCGCCGCCGGAATCTCCCCGGGCGGGCAGAGGATGATCGGGTAGTGGCGGAAGTCCGCGTGGACGTACCGCGGCGGCGGCAGGAGCGGCGCGAGGAACTCGTAACTGGGCCCGTTCGGTTGGGCGATCGCGGCTTCGCCCCAGACATCGCGGGTGGCGGTGAC
>JBEGJD010000393.1:0-7888 GCA_041184765.1 Verrucomicrobiota bacterium
ACTAGGGATGAGCGGACGTTCGTTCCTCGCCTGGCAGGTGACCCGCCACGCGCCGTTGATTCTGGGTGTGACCGCGAGTGCGGCCGCCCTCCTCGCCGCGGCGATGCTTATCGCCCGCAGGCGGGACAATTTCTTGCGGCACATCACCGCCCTCGGCCAGGTTCCCCGTCACCGCATGAAGTTGCCCCATCCGCCGGCCCTCGCGCTGGCGGCGCTTTTCAGCGTCGTTTTCTCGCTTCCGTTCCTGCCCGCCGCGCGGATGCGGACGGATCACTTCCTGCTGGAACTGCGAGTCTCCTGCTCCAAGCAGACCAGCCTCCAGGTGTTCCTCGACGACGGACAAGGGTTTCGCGAAACCCTCACGGCGGTAACGGCCATCCGGGCCTCGACGGCGGTTGAAACCTATTCGCTGCCGATACCAAGCGGAACATACTCGGCGCTGCGGCTTGATCCTCCGGAAGGCGGGACGGAGACGACGATTCATGCGATGCAGGTGACCACCGCCTCCGGCCGAGCGTTGGCGAAGATCGACCTGACCGGCTTTGCCTCCGTGCAGCAGTCGAGCCTGCGCAAGCTGGAGGGTGACCGGCTGCAAATTGTTTCCGCACCCGGGAGCGATGACCCCCAGATCGCCGCGAAATTTGCCTCTCCCCTGATAGTCCGCCTGCCCGCCAGTGAAATCCTCCGGGAAGTCGCGCCGAGGGCGGCAATCATTCTGGCGGGGCTTTTGGCGGTGATGATGGCCGTGCTGAATTCGAGCTTCGTCAAATCACGCTTGGTTGCGGCGGTCGTTTGGATGCAGGAGCGTCCCACGAAAGCCATCATGCTGCTCGCCGCCCTGTCGGTCGCCGCCAGCGCTTATCCTGTCATTTTCTCCGGCCGGAGCTTTGTTTCGCCCAACCTTGGGACCAATCTGCTCTACGACCGGTTCCCAACGCTCCCCGGCTACCGTTCGACCGCCATGAGCGACCCCAAGCTTTCCGATGTCGGTGCCGTGATGTGGCAGCACGTGCCTTTCTCGGTGATCCAGCAACGCGCGCTTTCCCAGGGTGAATTGCCCCTATGGAACCGTTACAATGCGCTGGGAGTGCCTCTGCTCGGCCAAGGGCAGTCGATGTTCGGCGACCCGTTGCATTTTCTCGTCATCGCCGCCCGCGGCGCCGCCTGGGCGTGGGACCTGAAGTACCTGATCGCGAAGTGGCTCTTCGCGACGGGCTTGGGGCTGGCCGTGCTGGCGCTGGTGAAG
Source organism: Verrucomicrobiota bacterium (assembly GCA_041184765.1). Lineage (GTDB taxonomy): Bacteria > Verrucomicrobiota > Verrucomicrobiia > Opitutales > Opitutaceae > ER46. Next base: position 1,247 of record JBEGJD010000393.1, read on the forward strand.
GACCAAGGGACCAAGGGACGAACGGACAAAGGGACTAACAGCCTAAAGGACGAGGCGCGCTCGGAGGGCAGCTCCTGCGCCTCACTCCCTGATTCCCCCACTCCCCTACTCCCTCCGTCCGTTGGTCCCTTAGTCCCTTGGTCCCTTGGTCCCTTGATCGTCGCCGTGGCGGCACCGTTCATCGGTTTCTTCCTCTACCGGATCAATCACCCGGCCTACTTCAGCCTCTGTTACGCGCCTTGGCCGCTCTACTGCCTTCTGCGCGTGGCGAACGCGCCTGATCGACGGGGTGTCACACTTTGGTCGGCCGGATTGCTGCTCGCGAACCTCGCGCTGATGAACAGCGGAACCGTGAAGGAGGCGTACATGCTGCTGCTCAGCGTGAACTTTTCCGGTCTTTGCGTGCTCCTCGCCTCGGCCGCGGGCTGGCGGGATAAGCTGTCCCGGCTCGGCACGCTGGCGTGGTTCGGACTCCTCTTCGTCCTCATCACCGCCCCGGTTTGGAACACGTTCCTCAACACGCTGCGCCAAGCCTACACCGGCTACAACGCTGCCAGCGCCTACCAGTTGCAACCCTCGCTGCTGCTCGGGCTCTTCGACGAGATTTTCCACCGTCCGCTGCTCTCGAACAACCAGGTGTACGCGCCTTCGCTCAACTTCCTGCTCCTGGGCGGCCTCCTCCTCTTCCTCGCCACGCTGCGCAGGCACTTTACCCGGCCCGCCGTGATGGCGTTGGCCGCGAGTTCAATCCTTCCGCTCGCCCTCGCCTTCGGCCTCCTCTCTCCCGAATGGATCGTGAAGGTCCCGTTTCTCGGCAACATCGCCCACCTCGACAACACGTTCTCCTGCGTGCTGATCGTGCTGTGGACGGTGCTCGCCGGGGTCGGCTTCACCGAAGCCATCGGACGGCTCGGCACCCGCGAGGGCCGCGACGATCTCATCATCGCCGGACTCCTCCTCTTCGGACTGGTGTTCGCGTGGCTCGCCTTCGGCCACGCCGCCCATCGACCGATCTATGGTCCGATCTTCACCGTCAACCAGCCGGGGCGGACGCTGCCGGTTGACCGGTTCATTCTCGACTATCTAGTCGTGCTACTCGCCGCGCTCACCGGGCTCGCGGTTGCCGTTCATCTGGCCCTGCGCCGCCGACGCCTGACCGCCGCCAGCGGCCTCGCGATCGCGGGGTGCACGATACTCCTACTCTGGCGCCACGGCGCGCACGACTCCGCCCTGGGCTTCGAGGACTTCGTCAACCGCCCGGCCCGCCGGGCCGACTTCCACGCCCGCTCCGAGGCGATGGAAACCGCCCGCGCCACCCAGACCACGACCCCGGCCCGCGGATACGGGTTCCATGGCAATTTCTTCGCCGGCTGGACCGGCGTCTACGGTTTAGAGGGCGTGCATGGACCCGACGCGCTTGTGAATCCGTTTGTAAGAGAGCTCATGGGCGCCTCGGGGGTCACGCGCATGTGGGACTGGCGCTTCTACGCGGAAGCCCGCGAGGCGGGGAACGTTCGGCCGTTTTTCGACGCCCTGAACGTCCGCCATTATTTCGACCTCGCCAGCGACCAGGGCTTGCTCGGCCGAGCCCTGCGCCTGGTGCGCACCGCGGACCTCGACGTCTACGAGAGCCCGACCGCGTGGCCCCGCGCCTTCTTCAGCGACCGGGTGGTCACCTACGCGACCCCGGCCGAGCTCGCCGCGCGCTTCCGGGCCTCGGCCGGCCGGCCTTTTGCGGCGATCCAGAAGGATGACCACCCCGCCCAAGGCGCACTGTCCGCCGTCCCGCGGGCCGAGTCCGGAGCCACCGTCAATCCCGCCACCGGTTACCGCCTGAGCGTCAATTCGACGTCCTTCACCGTGCGCGCCAACGGGCCCGGAGTGATCGCCGTCCTCGAGGCCCACTGGCCCGGCGATTTCCGCGCCACCATCAACGGACGCGAGGCGGATGTTATCCGCGTCAACCACGCCTTCAACGGGATCGTCGTGAACGCCGCCGGCGAGCACCGCGTGACACTGCGGTACTGGCCGCGCGACCTTTCCCGCGACCTTACGCTGGCCGGCATCGGTCTCATACTCCTCGCCGCCTCCCTGTTACTCACGCTGCGCCGGGAGCGGACCACATGAGCGTGCCGGCCTGCCGCGCCTGCGGCTCATCCTCGACCCGGATCCGCGGCCAGAAAAATGGATCCTACCTCCGCCGGAACTTCACTTTCCACGATTGCGCCGACTGCGGCCTGCTCTTCGTCGAGCCGTTCTCGGGCTTCGGCGTCTACGACGACGCCTATTACCGCGGCAAGGGACCTGATCCCTATGTCGACTACGAAACCGAGTACCGTGACTGGCGCGCCAGCGATCGCCGACATGAATTGACCGATCTCGCTCGGATTGCGACCCGGCACCTCGAAGCCCGCGCCGACACGAACCGTCACGGCGAACCCTTGCGCTGGCTTGATTTCGGCTGCGGCGCGGGCGCGCTGCTGAAATGCCTCCACGACGCGGGCTCGCTGGCGGGACGGCGGCTCGAGTTGTCGGGTCACGATGTCGGTTCGTGGGCCGACCGTCTCCGCACGAACGACGGCCTGCGGATCCTGGGTCCGGCGGAACTCTCCGCGCTACCCGACGGCTCCTTCGACGTGGTCAGCATGATCGAGGTCATCGAACACCTGCCTGCCCCGGCGGAACCGGTGGCGCTCGCAGCGCGTCTGCTGCGCCCGGGCGGACTTCTGCTGTTGACCACCGGAAACCTCGCGTCGCCCGTCGCGCGCCGTGCGGGCCTCGGCTACCATTACTGCGCCCCCGAGATCCACGTCAGCCTCTTCAATCCATCGTGTCTCGCCCGCCTCTACGCGCGCGCCGGGCTCGAACCGTTGACCGTGCGCTTCGAGGGCACCGTGCGCTTCAAGGTGCTGAAGACCCTGCGCCATCGTCCCTTCCTCCGGAGTTTGGCGGCGATCGCCCTCCGATTTCCGCCGGTGATCGCGCTGATTGACCGCCTCTACGGCGTCTCGGCGATGCCTTGCGCCGTGAAACCGCGCCGGCCAGCGTGACGCCCCGCGCCCACCGCCGATGCATCCCCGCCCCTTTCCCCCGATCACCGACGGAAAACTGTCGGTCGTCGTGCCGGTCTACAACGAGCTGGCGACGGCGCGCGTCGCGCTCGACGCCATTATCGCCAAGCAAGTCCCGGGCTGGACGCTCGAGATCATCATCGTGGAGAGCAACTCGACCGACGGCACGCGGGCGATCGTCGAGGGGTACCGCAGCCATCCGCGGGTGCGGCTGATTTTGGAGGATCGCCCGCGCGGGAAAGGCTTCGCCGTCCGCACCGGACTGGCCGCCGCGACGGGAGATGTGGTCCTGATCCAGGACGCCGATCTCGAGTACGACTTGAATGACTACGATGTGCTGCTCGCCCCGCTGGCGGCCGGCCGCCAGTCCTTCGTGTTGGGCTCGCGCCACGGTCAGGGAGGCTGGGCGATCCGCACGTTTTCCGACCAACCCGTGCAGGCGCTGGTGCTGAACTGCGCGCATTGGGGCTTCACTTTCCTCATCAACGTCTCGCTCGGCATCTGGCTCCGCGACCCGTTCACCATGTACAAGGTGTTCCGCCGAGAGTGCCTCGACGACCTCACTTTCGAGTGCAACCGCTTCGACTTCGATTGGGAGCTTTTGATCAAGCTCATCCGCCGCGGTCACCGGCCGATCGAAATCCCCATCAGCTACAAGTCGCGCTCGTTCAAGGAGGGGAAGAAAATCTCCATGTTCCGCGATCCGGTGACGTGGTTGTGGGCGCTGGCGAAGTTCCGTTTCCAGCGTGTTTAGCGGATGCGCCCGCTTTTCGTCCCGATCGCGCCTGCGGCAGATACCGATCCATCGGCACCTCCGCATTTTTAAATCGGCGGCCGGAACCGTGAACGCCAATACCTTTTCGCCCGAGCCGCGCGCCAGAACCGCAATCGGGCCTCGTGGGTTTCCCTGAAACGAAATGATGCCAGGAACCGCCCTTTCAGCTGAAAAACTCCGCGCCGGCCTCAGGGCGTGGTGGCGTGAACCACGTCTCAATGTGTGGGTGTGGGCCGTGCTCGCGGGCCTGCTTTTTCTGCGGCGGCCGGACGTGCTGCTCACTCCCCAGCTCTGGGCCGAGGACGGGAGTGTGTTTCTCCTTGGCCAGGACGCCCATGGACTCGCAGCTGCGCTCCAGTCCTACATGGGCTACTTGCACACCCTGCCGCGCCTGACCGCGTGGGCGGCCGACACGCTGCTCGATGTGGCGTGGTGGCCCGCCTTCTACAACGCCGTCGCCTTTGCGGTCTGGCTCGGCTTGCTCGCCCGCCTCTTCTCGCCGCGCCTGAACTTACCGCACCGCCCGTGGCTCGCGGCCGGGGTGCTGTTCGCGATCCAGACGCCGGAGATTTTCCTGAATATCACCAACGCCCAGTGGGCGGGCGCACTTCTGTTGTTGCTGCAGACGGTCATCGCCCGGCCCGCGGAACACCGCCAACGGGCGGGTGATCTCGCGCTCGTCGCGCTCTTCGGGCTGACCGGCCCCTTTGTCATCCCGCTGCTGCCGCTGTTCGCGTGGCGCTGGTGGCGTGAGCGCCACGGGGATAATCTCTCGATTCTGGTCGTCGCCGGGATTTGCGCGATCATCCAGGGAGCCTGCCTCCACCAGGCCGCGATCACCTTTGATCATCAGCGCGCCCCGCTGGATGCCGCCGCTGCCGTCGTGGCGCTGGCCCGACGCCTCGTCGTGTTGCCATTGATGGGACCGACGGCCGCCCGCAGCCTCCCCGCGATCATCCAGGCCGTCATCGGGGTCGCGGCCCTCGGCTTTCTGACGTGGCGCGCCCTGCGGGCGGACGACCGCCGTTTCACCCGCTGCGCATTGCTCGCCGCGGGGTCTCTGCTGATGACCGCGGGCTTCATCCGCATGAGGCCCGACACGTGGCCCGGTGACGATCTCGCGTTCAGCGACCGTTACTTTTTCCACGCCCGGGTGATTCTGTTCTGGCTGCTGGCGTTTGAGCTGGAGGCGGTCGGACGCGCAACGGCTTTCACCAGCCGGCTTGCCCTGCTTGCGGCGGTTTTCACCCACCTGCCCGTTTACCGGTTCCCGGCTCCACCGGACCTCCGCTGGCGCGAACGCTGCGAGCCGATCCGAAGCGGAACCGCCGCCGGTATTCCGATTCTACCGGCAGGTTGGACGCTACACTATCCCGGACGACCAGCGTCAGGAGCGCGATGAGCGGGTCCGGACTCTCCAACCAAGGTCGTGCCATGATCGCAGCCGGCCTGCTGCTGATCGCGTGGCTGGCGCCGCATGCCTCGCGACTGATCCCAAACCCGAGGGAGTTGCCACGGGCGGATGGCGCCACCGGGCGCCCATGGATCACCGGGGATTTCGCGCCGCCGGCCGGTTACCATTACCTGCGGGACCCGCTGAATCTCGAGCGGGTGCAACGCGCCACCTCCTTCACCAATGGCGACGACGCGAAGGGCCGGGGCGAAAGCGCCTGGTTTCGCACCTCTCAACCCGTGGTGCGCATTGCCGTGGCCGGCTATCCGTGCGACCCGGGCCTGAAACTGCGCGCGGAATTCCGGGACGCCGCCGGCGCAATCTCTTCGATTTCCTACCCCGGGCCCAACCCGCGCGAAACCTGGCGCGAATGGGTGTTGCCCCGACCGGAAGGCGCCGCGGCGGTGCGGGTCGTCGCGGAGGACAACAGTTCCAGCACGTTCGGCTGGGTGGCGTTTTCCCATCCGTACCGCGCTTGGCCGGCATGGATTTTTACCGCGATCGACACCCTGCGATCCCTGTCGGTCGCGGCCCTGGCGCTTCTCCTGATGCAGATAGCACTCGGCAGCGGCACCGTTTTGATGGGCGTGCCGGCGCTGATCGGCAGTGTGGCATCGGCGGCTGTGCTGCTTGCTCTGCGCAAACCCTGGGCGCTGCACACGCCACAACTCTGGGCGGAGGACGGCAGCATTTTCCTTGTACAGGCAGAGCAACTTGGCGTGCGCGCGTGGTTCGAGCCGTACAACGGTTACCTGCACCTGCTGCCGCGCGCGGTGGCCTGGCTTGCGCAACAGACCGCCGACGTCGCGTGGTGGCCGGCGATTTACAACGGATGCTCGTTCGCGGTGACGGTCGGACTCTTCCTCAGGATAGCGTCAGCCCGGGTGTGTTTACCCGCGAAACCTGCGCTGATGCTCGCCCTTCCACTTGTAGTCGGCACCGGCGAGGCGCTGATCAATCTCACCAACCTGCAGTGGATCACGGCGTTCCTCCTCGTGATCCACCTCTTCCTCGAGCCGCCGAAATCGGCGGCGGCGCGAATCTCTGATCTGCTGATTCTCGGCATCGTCGGCCTGAACGGTCCGTTCGCCGCCGTGCTCGCACCGTTGTTCGCCTGGCGCGCCTGGCGGAAGAAAGACCGCGACAACTGGCTCGCGTTCGGCGTGGTCGCCGCGTGCGCCCAGACGGGCAGGGCGCGGACCGCCTCGGGGCCAAAAAACGTCCATGTCACCAGGCGGCTGCCCAGCACCGAGAGAAACATCAGCGGTCGGAGCGGTTCGCCGGCGCCGTACAGCGCGGATCCCGCCTTCAATGCAAGCGATCCCTGCACCACGGCGCACGCG
>JBEGJD010000394.1:0-6255 GCA_041184765.1 Verrucomicrobiota bacterium
ACCAGCACGCCGTTCTGGCGCTCCTCGGGCGTCGTTACCATGTGCCCCGCCGCCAGGCTGGAGAGCACCAGTTCGCCCACCTCGAGGTTGAAGCCGCGGATGACGTGAATGGTGTCGGCCAGGCGCTGTTCGAGACCGTGCACCGTCCAGTAGCCGACCTCGAGCCGCTGCCCCACGAGGTTTTCGGGATTACCCGGCACAAGACGGCCATCCAGGCGGAACGGCCGGCGGATGTGGTGCACGACCATGCGGCCGTGCGGCAGCTCCTTCGCTTTCGCCAGCTCGCACACGGTGCGCACATCACCCGCCTCCACCATGTTGTCAGACGCCTTCACGTTCACCGAAGCCTCGTTGTAGAACCCCTCGAGGTGGCTACCCGTCTGGGCGAGAAAGACGGTGTCGATGCGTTCCCCGGCCTCGCGCTCGGCGAGTTCCAGCGCGCGGTGCGTGCATTCGCTGGCCGCCTTGTAATCGACGACGGCACCCTTGATGACACCGCGCGACGGGCACTCGCCGCGCCCGATGATCGCGAGCTCGCGGCCGGTGTGCTCGCCGATGAGGACGTTGATCTTGGAGGTGCCGATCTCGACGGCGCCGATAAAGGTGGTGCGGGAGCTCACGGGGAGGTGCGTTGCGGGGAGGCGGGAGGAAGGATGGAGAAAACGGGACGGGAAGCCGGTGGTCGGGCCGAGCCGCGCGGACTGACGGCGGACGACGCTTCGGGCGCGTCGATCCGCACGGGGACATTACGACCGTAGGAAAGGTCGATGCGCACGCGAGCAGCCGGCGTGTTCGCCAGCCGGTCGACCAGGTAGTCCAGCTTGGCCAGCTGCCCGAAGTACTCCCGCGAGGCGGAGAAAACGACCGTGGAACCATTGCGCGTGGCAACTTCGATCTCGCGGTCGGACTCCAGCCGGGCGAGCGAGACTGAGGCCCAGCTCCGGTAGAGCGTGAGCGCCGCGAACTGCGCGTCGGAGAGCAATTGCGCGACGGCCGTCATCCCGGGAACTCGACGAAATCCGTCGCCCTCCGCTACCAGCGAAACCCCGGCGAGCCACGGCAAGCTCTCGACCATCGCGGATTCATAACCGGCCCCTTGGAAGATCGTACCATCCGCAGCCACCAGAAGATCGCGCGGAACCGGCCCCGTCTCGACCCGCACCCGCGCCACCGGGCTGCGCTCGGTGATCCGGACGACCAGACGGTCGGGAAATTCGCGCGAGAGCGCGGCGGAATCCACCTGTCCGTCGCGCAACAACCGCGCGCGCAATCGGGGCAGGTCGAGTTCCATCAGGGTGACGCCCGCCGGCAGCGCGAGCGTGTTTCGCAACCATGCCTCGTCCAGGACACCTCCCGCCGAGGTACGGAGCTCCAAGCGCCGCAGGACGCCCGCCTTGGCCGCCGGCGGCAGGTCACCCGCTTTCGGCGTCACCGAAGTCAGAAGATACCAGGCGCTCGCCCCGAGCACGGCCAACCCCATGACGGCTCCGAAAGTCCGCAGGCCAACCATCAAGCGGCGCCAGCGCCCGCCGCGCGACATCGCGCGTGGCCGCACCGGCTGGGCGATGTCGCGCCAGCTGCGAACGGCCGGGGTGCGGATCGCGCCGGTGCTCATTTCCGTCCTCCCCTCGCCGAGCGGAAACGCGCGACCGCAGGCGTGACCAACTCGCAGACCAACGCCGTGAAATCAAAACCCGCGCAGCGCGCGCTCATCGGCAACAGGCTCGTCTCCTTCATCCCCGGGAGCGTGTTGATCTCGAGCATGAAGGGCCCCTCCGCGGTAAGGATGAAATCCACCCGCGCGTAATCGCGGCAGCCGCAGGCGGCGAACGCCGCCTCGGCGGCCCGCCGCACCGTGGCCGAAAGCTCGTCCCCGAGCGGCGCCGGGGCGAAGTACTCGGTCATGCCTTTCGTGTACTTGCTCGTGAAATCATAGACGCCGGACCGCGGACGGATCTCGACGATTCCCATCGCGCGTCCGCCGAGCACCCCCACCGAAAGCTCCCGGCCGGTCAGCCTCCGCTCAACCAGCCACTCGCCGCGCTCGATCGCCGCAAGGCTCGCCGCCAATTCCGCGCGCGTGCCGGGCAAAGACAGCCCGACACTGCTGCCCTCGGCGTTGGGCTTCACCACCACCCGCTCTCCCAGCGCTGCGACCACCGCATCGACGTCAGGTTTCGCGGCCGCCGTGAAACGGATCCCCGGGGAAACGAGCACGCCACGCGCCGCCGCCAGTTCCTTCGTGCGGGTCTTGTCCATCGTCACCGCGCTGGCCGCGGCGTCGCAGCCCGCGTAATGAATCCCCGCCGCGTCGAGCAGGCGCTGCATACCGCCGTCCTCGCCGAACGTGCCGTGGAGCGTGGAGAAGACGACGTCGCGAGCGGGATCCAAACCCGCGGGCAAAGTGGCGGCGCCCACCTCGACGAACCGCGTCGGGAAGGAGCGCGCCAGCGCCAGCGCGCTCGCGCGGCCGGAACCCAGGGAAACCTCGCGCTCGGCGGAGACACCACCGGCGAGCACCACGATGACAGGAGTGGACAGGCTCACAGGAAATCCTCCCACCGCCGGCCGAAACACAGCACTTCCGGCTCGAGGAGCACGCCGGACCGCTCCCGCACCGTCGCGCGAACTCGCCGCATCAGCGCGAACACGTCGGCCGCGCGCGCGGCGCCAAGGTTGACGATGAAATTGGCGTGCACCGTGGAAACCTGCGCGTCGCCTTCCCGCACGCCTTTTAGTCCCGCCTCGTCGATGAGCCGGCCCGCCGCCCCGCCCGGTGGATTCCGGAAAACGCATCCCGCGCTCCGCTCCTTCGGCTGTGATTCCTGCCGCTTCCTCCGGTAAACATCAATCTGCCGCCCGATAGCGTCGCCCTCCGCCTGCGCGGCGGGCCGGAGCAACGCGCCGAGCGCGATTGCTCCCTCCAACCCCCGGCATTGGCGGTAGTCGACACCCATCGCCGCACGCGTAAGCACCGCGACTTCACCATCGGCTCCGAATACCTCAGCCTCTTCGGTCACATCCCAAATCCAACCGCCCATCGCGCCCGCGTTCATGCGCAAAGAGCCACCGACGCTCCCGGGAATGCCCTCGAGAAACTCAAACCCCTGCAGCCCGGCTTTAACCGCCTGACCGCACAGGCTCTTGAGACGCAGGCCCGCTCCCACGCGGACACGTCCGTCCGGCAGCGGGGAAAACGCTGACCAACCCGCGTGACTCAGGGACAGCACCACCGCGTCGACACCCTCGTCGGGCACCACGAGGTTGGAGCCGCGGCCGAGCGGCAGCAGCGGCACACCCGCCGAAGACGCGATGCGGGCGACGGCCCGGAGATCGTCGACATTTGCCGGCTCGGCGAGGACCCGCGCCGCGCCCCCCACTCCCATGGTGGTACGGCTGCCCAGCAGCTCCTCCCGGCCGATTCGTGTTTCCGGCCCTACCGCCGCGCGCAACGCCGAGGCCAAGTCGTCCCAGTCCACGCGAGATGAGGCGCGGGTAGTAGGGGCAAGTAGGCTGCTCACGTGAGTGGAGGAAAGAGGTTCAGAAAATTTCAGGCGGCTGCGAGGCCCGTGCGGCCGGCTCCAGCTTTGGCTCCACCGATGGCATCAAGATCGGCGAGCATGTCTTCCAGCGGATCGGCGCGGTCCAGCCGCCGCAACGCGTCACGCCACGCGGAGAGCCGGGCTTCATCGGCCAGCGCCTCCCGCACGATCTCGTCCAGCGTCGTGATCCGTTCCTGCGTGACAACCACCCCGCCGCCCTCTCCGGCAAACCAGCGGGCGTTGGCCTCCTGGTGGTTATCAGCCGCTTCCGGATACGGCACCAGGACCGCGGGTGTGCCGCAGCGGATCAGCTCGGCGATCGTGCCCGCCCCCGCCCGCGAGACGACGAGATCGGCGGCCGTGAGCAGGTCGGCCATGCGGCCGCAGAAGGGCTCGAAGATCGCCCGGACCGGACCCGCCGGGGTGGCGGTCTCCACCACGCTGGCGCGGTCCTTACCCGGCCCGGTCACCACGTAAAGCTGCACGCCGGCCGCGGCCAACGGCGCGACGGCGCCGCGCGCCCAAGCGTTCAAAGCACCGGCCCCCTGGCTGCCTCCGAGCACCGCGAGGACGCGGCGCGAGGGCTCCAGACCAAGGGCAACGCGTGCGGCCTCCGGTGAACCGCGACGGATCTCGCGCCGCACCGGCAGGGGCAAAGGCCGTATGACGTCCCCGCGCAGACCGGGCAGCGAAACCCCGGGAGGCAGATAGACGCGACGGGCAAGACGGCCGAGCGTGCGCACCGCGCGACCCGGCACGCGATTGGACTCGTGCAGCGCCACCGGCACCCCGAGCAGTCGGGCCGCGACGACCAGAGGGAAGGACGTGAAGCCGCCGAAGCCGACGACGGCCCGCGGACGCTCGCGCCGCAACACCCGCCAGCAAAGCCGCACCGCGCCGGCCTGGGACCAGAGGAAACGGACTAACGTCACCGGGCTCCATGAGAAGCCGCTCCCCGGCATGGCAATGAATTCGAGCCGCGGATACCGGCCGCTCAGCTCCGCATCAACGCGGCGGCGGCTGATGAGCAGCACGGCCCCGTCGCCCCGCGCGACCAGCCCCTCCGCCAGCGCGATGCCGGGGGAGAGATGCCCTCCGGTGCCGCCGCAGGATATCACAAAGCGGTTCACGCGTGCACCTCCCGCATCGCGCCCGAGCCGCGGGGCAGCGTCGCGCGGCCCCAGTTGCGCTGGGAGTTGAGGATGATGCCGAGCAGCATCCCCATCAGCATCAGGTTGGAGAGGCCCGCGCTGATAAACGGCAGCGACATGCCCTTCGTGGGGAAGACCGCGGTGACCACCCCGATGTTGATGATCGCCTGCAGCGAGATGAGGAGGACACAACCGACGACCAGCAGGTAGTGGAATAGGCTCGGAGCGCGCCGCACGTGCATGAGCCCGGCCGCGAGAATCGCGGCGAACGCCGCCACCACTCCGATCGTGAAGAAGAGTCCGAGTTCCTCGCCAACGACCGAGAAGATGTAGTCGGTGTGGGCCTCGGGCAGGTAGCTGAGCTGCTGCCGTCCGTTGCCCAAACCGGCGCCCTCGACTCCCCCCGCGGCGAACGCCGCCAGGCCCTGGCGCAGCTGGTAGGATTTATCCTCGCTCAGGAACTCGGTCATGCGCCGGAGCCGGTTGGGATTATGAATCACCGCGATGGCGAAGAGCGTTCCCACGGTCAGAACGGTAGGAATGATGAAACGCCATTTCGCCCCCGCGAGGAAAAGCAGGACGAGACCGACGGCGACCATGAGCGCGGCCACGCCGAAGTCGGGTTCGGCCAGGGTGAGTCCCGCGATGAGACCGATGATACCGAGCGGAACAGCGAAGCCCCGCAGCCATTCACCGATCCGCGTCTGGTTCAGCGCGAGGTAATGGGCGAGGCAGAAGACCAGCCCGAGTTTGGCGAACTCCGAGACCTGCACCCGCAGCGAACCGAAGCCCAGCCAGCGCCGGCTGCCGTTGACCTTGATGCCCACCACCAAGGTCAGGAAGAGCAGCACCGCACAGATCGCGAGCACCCACCACGCGTAACGCCGCGCGTAGTCGAGGTTGATGCGGCTCATCAGGACGCAAAGGCCGGCCGCGAGCAGAACGCCGAAGACCTGCTTGTTGAGATAGAAATACGGCCCGGTCTTCAGCCATGCGCTGGCGCTGAAGAGGATCGTGAGACCAAGGAGGGCCAGACCGACCGCGATGATCAGGATGATCGTGGCGGGGTTGACGAGCGAACGCGGGTCGAGGCGGCGACCGGCAGGAGGGGAGCTGGACGCGTCGGCGGGCAAGTCGGCAGGCTCCGTCTCAGGGCTTGGGCGCGGGTGTGACGGGACTTTCCTCGAGCCGAATCACCGGAATGACCGGTGGAGCGGGGGGCGGCGTCGCTGGATCACCAGGCTTGGCGTCGGGAGTCTTGGCGGCCTTGGGGGCCGAGACTCCCGGGATCACGATCTCGGTCCCGGCCTGCAAGCGGGTCGGGTCGGTGATACCGTTGGCGAGGGCGATCTCGGACTGCCGCACACCGTAATTGCGCGCGATGACGCTCAGGGACTCACCCGGCTTCACCACGTGGCGTACGCCGTCGACGCCGGGCTTGGGCGTCGCCGCCTTCGCAGGGCGCGCCGACTTGGCGGGCGGCGGGGTGGCGGGAGCGGAGGCGGTGGCGGCGACCGCGCCGGACTTCGCCGGGATGACGAGCTTCTTGCCCGGCTGGAGAT
>JBEGJD010000395.1:0-6374 GCA_041184765.1 Verrucomicrobiota bacterium
CGCTGGCGGCGCTGGCCAACCGGCGGCCCGCGGAACTTTCCTGGGCGCAGGGTCGGGCGGATTTCGCGGTAAACCGCCGGCGGATCGTCGACGGCAAGGCGGTGGGCTACACCGACCAGCCGGGCGGACCGGTCGATCACGCGCTGCCGGTGCTGCGGGCGGCCGGGGCGGACGGGTCCGTGCGCGCGGTCCTGCTCAACTACGCGTGCCACTGCACGACCCTGAAGGGCGGCGATAACTTCGTGCATCCCGACTGGGCCGGGGACGCCGCGCGGCGCATCGAGGCGTCTTATCCCGACGCCTTCGCCCTCGTGGCGATCGGCTGCGGGGCCGACTCCGATCCGCAGCCGCGGGGAATGGCGGCGGTGGCCAAGCATGGCCAGACTATCGCCGACGAAGTGGCGCGCTTATTCGCCGGTAAGATGCGTCCGATCGGAGGAGTAACCCGGGCCGACTTCCGTCGCCTGGAGATTCCCTTTGATCACGAGGTTACACGGGCGGAGCTGGAGGCTCGGCTCAGCCTGCCGCTGATGACCTCTTATCCCGCGCGGAAGTTTCTGGCCGAGTTGGACGCGGGTCGCGCGTTGCCCAAGTCGGTGCCTTACCCGGTGCAGACGTGGCGCTTCGACGGCGACCTCGCGATGGTGTTCCTCGGGGGGGAGGTCGTCGCGGATTACGCGTTGCGCCTGCGGCGCGAGCTCGGCGCCGACCGCGTTTGGATTAACGCCTACGCCAACAGCGTGCCCTGCTACATCCCCTCGACGCGCGTGCTGGCCGAGGGCGGCTACGAGGCGGAACGCGCGATGGATTTCTACGGCCTGCCCACCCGACTGGCCGGGGACGTCGAGGAACGCATCGTCTCCACGGTGCGCGAGCTGTTGCGGTGATTTCTGCCACCACCGCTGTAGTGTCTGGCTTGAGTGGCACGATGTCCCGGCTTCGCGCTTGTGGCGCGCTACTTTAGCCCGTACGGACCGTCCTTGTTGCTGGTGCGGTCTCGTCCTGAGGCCTCTTGGCGGTTTCACGGAATCGCCTCCCTCGGGGCGTCGATCGTCTCCACTCTCCCGACAAACTTTCCCGATGCTCCAATCCCCGATCCCCGTCCTCCGCGCCGTGCTTCTTTTCATCGCCCTCGCGACTGCTCTTCCGGCGGCGGCTCCCGCCACCGGCGGCATCGCCGGGCGCGTGCTCAACGTCGGCACCGGCCAGTATCTGAACAACGCGCGCGTCTCCGTACGAGGCACCACCACCGCGGTGTTCACCGACAAGGACGGCAGCTACCGCCTCGCGGGGCTGCCCGCCGGCGCGGTGACGCTCGAGGTGTTCTTCACCGACCTCGACGTCGCCACCGCGGAGATCGTCGTGCCGGCGGGCGGTACCGTGCAGCAGGATTTCAACCTCACGTCGGTCGCGCGCTACGGGATGAAAGGCGACGCGACGGTGAAGCTCGACGCTTTCGTGGTCGCCCAGCAGCGCGAGACCGATGCCCAGGCCATCGCCACGAACGAGCAGCGCTTCGCCCCGAACATCAAGAACGTGCTCTCAACCGATTCGCTCGGCGACGTGCTGGGCGGATCCGCCGGTGAGTTCATGAAGTTCCTCCCCGGCGTCACGGTGGAGAGCGACCTGGCCGACGTCTCCGGTGTCTCCATCCGCGGCATCGGCGGCGGCATGACGGCCGTCACGAACGACGGCGCGCCCGCCTCCAATATCTGGACCACGGCCACCCGCTCGGTCGACGTGCGCTCGATGGCGCTGAACGACATCGCGCGCATGGAGGTTTCCAAGGTCCCCACGCCCGCGAATTCCGCCGATTCGCTCGCTGGTTCGATCAATCTCGTGAGCAAGAGCGCCTTCGAGCGCAGCGGCCGCCAGCTCCGCTACACCCTCAATCTCATCGGCAACCACGAGAACCTCGACCTCCGGAAGACGCCGCACTCCCACGGCGACAAGCTCGACTACAAGATCCACCCCGGCGCCAGCCTCGACTTCACTTGGCCGGTCACGAAGCGCTTCGGCGTCGTCCTCGCCGCGAACCACTCGCGCTCGTTCAACGAGCAGCACCGCACCCAGCAGAACTGGACCTCGATCGTCGCCCCCGGCAGCCCGACCGGCACTCCTATCAATTACGCCAACCCGCTGCTCAGCTCCCTCGCGCTGCTCGACGGACCGCGCGACCTCACCCGCAATACCCTGAGCGTGAAGGCCGACTGGAAGGTCGGCGACAACGGCGTCCTCTCCGTCGGACACGTCGCCAGCCGCACCGACACCCGCATCGGCTCGCTCACGTACACCTGGAACACGAGCACCACCGCCACCTCCTCGGTCGCCGGCGGCCGCGCCCTCGCCTGGGACGGCACCCGCACCCTCGGCGCGACCGGTCGCGGCTCGCTGAACAACAACGGCACCAACCAGCTCATCAACCAGATCACCGACACCAGCAACGTCGCCTACCGCCACGACGACGGCCGCTGGCGCGTGGAGGCGGGCGTGAGCCGCTCCGCTTCCGCGACCAAGCGGCGCTATTTCGACGCGGGATTTTTCCTGCAGACCAGCGCGATCCAGCGGTTTCCGGTGCGGATCAACTTCGTGAAGCTCGCGCCCGGCGCGGCGCTGCCCGGCGGAATCGAGGTGTTCGACAACAACGAGCAGCCCGTCGACTGGAACAATCCGGCGAACCTTCGCGGCAACACCGCGAACAACGCGAATCTCTACAACCGCTCCTACACCAACCAGGGCTTCGTGAACGTCCGCCGCGCGCTCGGCTTCCTGCCGGTACCCGCCGCGGTGCAGGTCGGCGCGCTCGAGAAGCGTGTGATGCTCGACAACAACCTCCGCAACGAGACGTGGACCTTCACGGGACCGGACGGCGTCTCGGGGGCCACCGCGCCGATCGAGCCCTACCTGATGCAGCGCTACCGTGGCGTCGATACCGGCTACGGCATGCCGAGCATCAACTGGATGTCACCGAGCCGCACGTTCCGCGCCTACCAGCTCAACCCGCTGCTCTACCAGCAGACCGAGGCCCAGCGGGTCTCCGATCGGAACTCGCACATCGACAACAACGAGAACATCAAGGAGCAGGTGCAGGCGGGCTACGTCCAGGCCGACGCGCGCCTGCTCGGCGGCCGCCTCCGGCTCCTCGGCGGCGTGCGTTACGAGCGGACGATCGATCGCGGGATCGGCGGACTAGTTGACACCGAGCGCATCTGGCAGCGCAACCCCGACGGTTCCTTTGTGCGCAACGCCGCCGGCCAGCGCGTGCGCCGGCCCGAGGCGGGCGCGGCTGGATCGCTCGCCGAGAGCCTTCTTACACGCGAGTACCGCGCGTCCTTCACGAAGAAGGAATACGACGGCGCTTACCCGAGCATCCACGCCACCTACAACGCCACCGAGAATCTGCTCGTTCGCGCGGCTTGGGCGCAGACCTACGGCCGGCCCAATTTCACCGACATCATCCCGCGCACGGTGGCCAACACCAGCGCCACCGATCCCGACGAGGACGAGGAGCTGAAGCCCGGCCAGTACCGTGGCACGCTCACCGTCCGCAACCCGGCCCTGATGCCGTGGACGGCGGATAACTTCGACCTTTCGGTGGAGCGTTACACCGACAGCGGCGGCCTGATCTCCGCCGGCGTTTTCCTCAAGGAACTGCGGAACTTCTTCGGCGACGCCTCGCGCCGCGCGACGCCGGAGGTGCTCGCCGAGCTCGGGCTGCCCGAGCGCTACCTCGATTGGAACATCAACACGAAGTTCAACTCCGGCGACGCCCGCATCACGGGCGCCGAGGTGAACTTCCGCCAGAACCTGCGCGCCCTCGGTCGCTGGGGCGGGAATTTCACCCTGTTCGGCAACGCCACGAAACTCCGCCTCCAGGGCAACCCCGGCGCCTCGTTCTCCAGCTTCATTCCCACCAGCGGCAACTGGGGCTTCACGTTCGCGGCGAAGCGCGTGACGTTTACCGCGCGCTGGAACCACCGCGGTCTCGACAAGCGGCTGCCGCAGGCGGCGTTCGGCCCCAATGGTTACGAGTACATCGAGGCCCGCACCGTGCTCGATGTGAACGGCACCTACCAGCT
The DNA here is from genome assembly GCA_041184765.1 of Verrucomicrobiota bacterium. GTDB lineage: Bacteria > Verrucomicrobiota > Verrucomicrobiia > Opitutales > Opitutaceae > ER46. Next base: position 4,080 of record JBEGJD010000395.1, read on the forward strand.
GACGCGGGACCTGGCGTTCGTGGCCAGCGCCACCAACATCTTCAACCAGCCGTTCCGCTTCCTCCGCTACGGCGACCTCACGCCCTCGTACGCCCGCCTGTTCACCGAGCAGGAGTACGGCATCCAGATGGCGATCGGCCTGCGCGGAAGTTTCTGAGCGGAGCGGGTGTTTCTCGCGCCCGAGGTTGGATTCGCTGAGTTCGCTTGCCGCTCAGCCTACCTTCCCGGCATCTGCGCGGGCACGCCGAGGATGTCCGAAACGCGCTGGAAGAGCACTTGGTACTGAGGTGTGTCGCGGAGCGCGGTGCGCGTCGCGAGGCCGGGACGATTGGAGGAATCGTCCTCAAGCACTTCTGCCAAGCTGACGCTCAGGATCGCGCTGCGGCCATCGAGGCCCGCCGAGACCCGCGCCTTCATCAGGATCTGTCGTGAGGTCCCGTGGCGTTCTCCGGGGGCAACGGCGGAAACGGCTTCAAATTCACCCTGGGCCGGTCCGCCCCGGCTCTGACGGTACCCCATCTGCGTCGCGGCCGACTTCAGCGCGTCATAGGTCGCGCGGGGCGCCGCCGCGAACGTGCGTTCGCGTGTCTCCTCCCGTGCCGCGATCCGTTCGCGCATGGATCCCGCGGCATCGGACAGCGATTCGCAGCCCGAGAACAGCAGCGAGGCGGCGAGCAGGATAGGGACGGCGGGAATCGTGGTCCGAAACATGGGATCACCTTATCCCGCCCGACCGGCCCGAGTCACGGCGCACCTTTCGCGGTGTGGTAACACCTCCCGGTGCGGCAAAGCCTGAACGAAGTTTCCGTTCAGGCGGAGCCGCGTTAGGATACGATGAAAGGGTAGGCATTCCGCGGTATCGCCACCGGGTTGGAGTCAAACTCCTGACCTTGGGAAGGAGTGGCTGGATTTCCCCGGGTCGGTCGGCAGGCTGCGGTCTCCCCATGGTTACCCTCCGCTTGCTCTCGCTGTTGTTGATGCTTGCCGGGCCGCTGCTGGCCGCGTCCGGGACCGCCGCTCGTCCGAACGTCCTGTTCATCATCTCCGACGACCTTACTTACACCGCGCTTGGTGCCTATGGAAACCAGGTTTGCCGCACCCCGAATATCGACCGGCTGTCGTCGTCGGGCGCGCGCTTCACCCGCGCCTACTGCCAGGGCACTTACTGCGGTCCCTCGCGCGCCTCGTTCATGTCGGGCTACTACCCGCACGCCACGGGTGTCCTCGGCTACACCAGCCCGCGGCCCGCGATTGGCGACCGCGCCACGTGGGCGGAGCATTTCAAGCGGGCCGGCTATTACACGGCGCGCGTCGGCAAGATCTACCACATGGGCGTGCCGGGGGGCGTCGAGGACCTCGGGCCCGGCCGCGACTACGACGGTGCCGATGACCCGGCTTCCTGGACGGAACGTTTCAATACCCCGGGGCCGGAGTGGCGCGCGGCGGGCACCGGCGAGACTTTGGAAAACAATCCCGACGGGAAAAAACCCGTGATGGGCGGCAACACATTCGTGGTGGTCGAGGCCGATGGCGACGACGACACGCACGCCGACGGCAAGGCCGCCGCCAAGGCGATCGATTTGCTCCGCGCGCGCCGCGGCCGTCCGGAGCCGTTCTTCCTCGCGGTGGGATTCGTGCGTCCGCACGTGCCGTTCGTCGCGCCGCGGAAGTATTTCGAGCCCTACCTGCCGTACGAGAAGCTCACGCTACCGGCCAAAGTGCCGGGCGACTGGGACGACCTTCCGAAGGCCGGCATCAACTACAAGACCAGCGTCAACATGAAGATGGATGAACGCCGCCAGAAGAAGGCGCTGGGCGGTTATTACGCGTGCGTCTCCTTCATGGACGCGCAGGTCGGCAAGGTGCTCGCCGCGCTCCGCGAGCAAGGCATGGAGGACAACACGATCGTCATCTTCACCAGCGATCATGGCTATCACCTCGGTGAGCATGACTTCTGGGCCAAGGTCAGCCTGCTCGACGAGTCCTCCAAGGTGCCCTTGATCATCCGCGTGCCCGGCAAGGCCCCGGTCGTCTGCGACTCGCTGGTGGAGTTGCTCGACCTCTATCCGACCGTTGCCGCGCTCTGCGGCCTCGAGGTGCCGTCGCGCCTGCAGGGGTTGAATATCGCGCGAACGCTCGACGACCCCGCGCACCGCGTGCGCGACGCTGCGTTCAGCGCGGCGCCCTCGACGAAGGGCTTCCTCCTTCGCGACGACCGTTTCGCCTACATCCAGTACCAGGAGGACGCCTCAGCCGGGATCGAGCTGTACGACATCGTCGCCGATCCCCGCCAGT
>JBEGJD010000396.1:0-6771 GCA_041184765.1 Verrucomicrobiota bacterium
GCGATGGAGGTCGCGACGGTGGGGCGGGCGCGCGGGAAAGCCTGGGCGGCTTGCTGTCGCAGGATGTCGGCGTAGAGCCGGTCCGATTTCAGGATCAGAATCTGCAGCGGGGAGGTGTCCATGCCCGCCGTTGTTGCCGGCCCGATCGTCCGGGCCCACGGCGGCGGTGTAATTTTTCCGTAAGCGTGGCGGCAATCCGCGGGCTCAGACCGCGGTTCGCTTGCGGCGGCGCGCGTGCAAACGGTAGCCCGACTTCGGGATCACTTCCAACCAGGCGCGGAGATCCGCACCGATCGTGGCGCAGCTGGCGGCCAATTTGCCGAGCAGGACTCGCAGGTTGCTGGTGTCCCCGCTGAACCGACGCTCCAGCACCTCGGCGTAAAGCGTTTCGTAGGTCGCCACCTCGCCGGTACGCGTCGCGAGCGCCTCCGCCAGCGAGGCTTCGCGGGGTGTCAGCGTGCGGAATCTTCCACCGACGTGAAGCGTGCGGTCGTCGGGGGTGAGTTCACCGCCGGCGAAAACCAGGCGGCTCGTCCGGCGCGCCGCCGGGCCGCGTTCCGATTCGTCGCGGCGCAGGTAGCGGGCCAGGTAGGCGAGCAGCACCTCGGACCGCACGGGGTCGCGGAGCACGCAGTCGGCCCCGAGTGTGACCTGCCGCGCTTCCTCGGTCGCCGGCATTCCGGGACTGGCGAGCATGATGAGGCGGGACGGTCGTCCGCGATCGGCCGTCGCAAACTCCCGCGCAAGATGGTCGGCGTAGCCGTCCGCCAGCGTGTGGCGCGTGACAACGGCCCGTACATCCTGGCGCCTGAGGAGGTGGCGCGCCTCGCGGAGCGAATCGGCGCCGGCGATCATCCAGCCCGCGCTTTCCCCGAGTGCGATCAGCGCTGCGCGCTCCCGCGGAGAGCTGGATAACACCAGAATCAAGGCGGTGTGGTCTCCGCGGCCTTCAGACCGGCAGCACGAGCAGCAGCTGGAATTTCGCCGCCTCCGGCGCGACCGCCGCGCCGAGCGCGCCGCGGCACTTCTCGATGCCGCTCAGCAGGCCGCGGGGCGTCACCGCGGTGAGCGGCGCGTGCTCTCCCTTGAGCCAGTCCTCCACCTCGGTCGGCGTCAGCGAGGGGCCGTCGGCGGTCAGCGTGATCACAATGACGGGGTGGCTGGAAAGGGCGCGGCGGCGGTTCACCCAAAGTAGCCTCCGGTGCCGCGGGTCGCGCGTCACCGCGTCAAGGCGCGGCGCGAACTCCAGGTTGACGCCGACTGTCGTGCCCGGCGAGGCGCACGCGAGGGTGGCGCCGATCGCCGGTATGACCATCAGGAGAAAGTCGATGCCGGACAGGCCGCGGACGAGCGTGGCGCGGTCCGTCGGCTGGAAGTCCACGCGTTTGCCTTCGGCCTCAGCGCGACTGCTGCGCAGCGCGATGTCGATCGCGTGCCGGATGCCCTCGTTCGGCTGCGCGGGTGAGGCGTCGCGGCTGCCGTAGGAGGAATCAAAGAAACCTCCGGTGCTCGTCATGCCCGCCTCGGCGGTTTTGCGACCTTCCTCCAGACCGCGCAGGATCGGGAGGAGGGTGGGGTCGACGCGGCACCGCGGGGCCAGTTGGGTGATCGCGGAGATGAGGTGGGCGTGCACCGTCGTCTGCAGGCCGGCGTTCTGGCGAAGTACTTCCCGCGCGGTCTCCGAGAAGACGATCTCCACGTCCCGCTCGAGTCGCGCCGCGTCTCGGTCGTCGGCGATGGTGCCCGCCGCGCGCGCCAGATCCTGCTCGCGGCGGCGCTCGCGGGTGCGCTCGATCCAGCTGGAAAGACGTTCCTCGAGGTCGGCGCGGGTTCCCAAGGGCTTCGGCAGGAAATCATAGACCGCCAGCGGGATCGCCCGCTTGAGGTTTTCCGCGGTGTCGAACGCGCTCAGCACAACAAAGCCCAGGCCGGGATCGAGCTCGCGCGCCGCATCGATGAACGCGAGGCCGTCCATCCGCGGCATGTGGATGTCGGTGATGCAGAGGTCGAACCGGGTCTGCCGGATGCGCGTGAGGGCGTCGCGGGCGTCGTAGGCGGAGACCAGTTCGCATTGGCCGCCGATGCGCAGGCGCAACGAGGCATGGATCTGGCGCTCGTCGTCGACGATGAGCACGCGGGGTGTCAGCAGCTCGGCGGGATCAGTCACGGGGTTCCCGAACGCAGAAGGCCCGCGCGGCGGGGTCAAGGGACGCACCCGCATGCGGCGCTAACCGGAAGTTAGCGTGGCGGTCTCAGCGCAGGGCGTGCAGGACCTGGAACTTCTGCCCAAGTCCGGCGGGGTGGAGAAGCTGCAGTAGCGCCAGTTTTCGTGCCGTCATGCCACTCGCCTCGGACTCGCTGACCGCCGCCAGTACGGGTAGGGCGTGACGCACCAGGAACGTCTCCTGGAATTCCAACCGGGGTGTCCCGAAGCCGTGCCGCCTCAGCGCTGTTTCCAGCCAATCCCAACAAATGTGGCAGGTCAGATCCTGCTCCCCCGGGCGCGCGAGAAGGTCGTCGGACATTTGATGCCGGAAATAGGCCCGGGCGGTTCCTCCCGGAGTGTGGGTCCTCAGCTCGGCGAGTGATTTTCCGTAATCGAAGGCGGCGAACAGGCCGCGCCACGGTTGAGCGGCGATATGTTCGGCCAGGGCGGCCGCCGCGAGCGGACGATCGAAACGGTAGCCTTCCGCCGCCACTTCGCCGCCGTTCCCGAAAGGCAGTTCGATCTCGATCAGCCCGTCCCCCTCGAGCGCCACGCCGATTTCCCGCCAGCCGCCTCCGCGGAAAATCGTCCGGACGAAGGGTTGCGCGTCGAAGAGCTCGTTGGAGAAAACAACGCAGTCTCCGGAGAGTTCGAGCGATTCCCCGACGCCGACGGTTCGGACTGCACCGAAGGGATGCTGCACCCCTGTAAGCACGCCGCCGCCGGGCTCGGCGCCGATCTCCACAAACGTGTGCGTGCGGGGGTCACGTTCGCCGAGCAGTCGCACGCACGCCGCGGCGACCAGTTCGCCGAACACGGGACCGAGCGTGGTCGAGGTGTAGAAATCGGTGTCGCGCCGCCGCCCGACGCGCGGCCGGTCGCGGCGGTAGTAGCCCGCGGTCGGGTGATAGAGCGCGAGTTCCATGAAGCGCGCGAAGGTGAGCGTCCCGTCCGGGCCCGCGGCGGTGCGGAAAGCGGCGAGGAACTCCGGTGACGGCGGCGCAAACGACGAACCCATTTACAAGGCGTTGCCGATGCCCACAGTGGCGGGGATGTTCAAACGCATTCTCACCCTCGCGGCCGGGGTCGCCCTCGGCGCCGCGCTGGTGGAATCGTGGCCTCGCGTTGCCGCGGCGTGGAATTTCTGGCCCGACCGCGGCTTGTCGCGGGCCTCGTCGCGGGTGCGCGAGGTGATGCGGCTGGTCCATGAGAACCATGTCGATCCCGGCGCGGCGGCCTACGACCGGCTCGCGCGGGAGGCGTTGCACGGAATGGTCGAGTCCCTCGACGCCCACTCCGAGTTTCTGGAAAAGGATTCGCGCGCCGGTTTCGAGGAGGATTTGTCCGGGGAGTTCGGCGGGGTGGGCATCCAGGTCGAGACGCGGCAGAACCGAATCATCGTGATCGCGCCGACCGCGGGCGGACCCGGCGAGCGGGCCGGCATCCAGCGCGGCGACGAGATCCTGAGCATCGACGGGCGCGCGGCCGAGGCCGGTGGGCTCGACAGCGTGGTCTCCCGATTGCGCGGCCCGCCGGGCACGCGGGTCGAAGTGAAACTTCTGCGGCCGGCCACGCGCGCCAACCTTTCCGTCACGGTCACACGCGAGGTGATAAGGGTGGAAAGCGTCCGTGGAGCCCGCCTGCTCGGCGACGGCGTGGGCTACCTGCAGGTGACGGAGTTCACCGATCACACCGGAGCCCAGTTCCGGCGGGCGTTGGAGGAGTTGCTGACTCAAGGCGCCCACAGTCTGGTGCTGGACCTGCGCAACAACCCCGGCGGGGTCCTGGAGGCCGCCGTTGAAGTGGCGGAGGTTTTCTTCCGGAAGGGCGAATTGGTCGTCTACACGCAGGGACGTTCGGTGCGCGACCGCGAGGAACTTCGCGCCACGACTGAGGGCGCGCCGGTCCTCCGCCCGATGGTGGTTCTCGTGAACGCCGGCAGCGCCAGCGCGGCGGAGATCGTGGCGGGCGCGCTCAAGGACACCGGCCGCGCCGTCATCGTCGGCGAGCGGACTTTTGGAAAAGGCTCGGTGCAGACGATCTTCCCGCTCGACGGCGGCGAGGGCGTGCGGCTGACGACGGCGCATTATTTCACCCCGGGGGGCGAAACGATCCATGAACGCGGCGTGACGCCCCATGTAGAGGTGGTGATGACGCCCGAGGAGGACGCAAGGTTGGCGCGCCAGCGGGCGCGGCCCGATCTTTCTGAGCCGGCCGAATTCAAGGCGCGCTTCGGCCAGGAACCGATCGCCGATCGCCAGCTTGAGACGGCGCTGGCGATGCTGGAGGGATTGCGTGTGGCCGGCGGTCGTAGTCCCGGCCCTGTCAACGGAGCGCCATGATCCTCGCGCTGGAGAGTTCCTGCGACGAATCCGCGGTCGCATTGTTCGATCCCGGTCGCGGGCTCGTGGCCGAGTTGATTCACAGCCAGGTCGCGTTGCACGGGCGCCATGGGGGGGTGGTGCCGGACTTGGCCACCCGCGAACATCTCCGTCACCTCGGTCCGCTGCTGGAAAAACTTCGTGACGGGCCGGGTTTCGCGGGGGTGCGGGAGGTTGCGGTCACGAGTGGTCCGGGTCTGGCCGCCTGCCTCGCCATCGGCGTCGCGGCGGCCAAGGCCCTCGCCCTTGCGCTGCGGGTTCCGGTGACCGGTGTGAACCACCTGCGCGGCCACGTCTGGTCGCCTTTCATCCCGGTTCACGCCCGTTCGCCGGGTGACTTCGCCGGGTCGCTGGCGGCCGCTTTGCCGCATCTCGCCTTGGTGGTGTCTGGCGGTAACACCCTGCTGATCCGCGTCGGGGAGAATCGCGCGTTGAAGGTGTTGTCCTCGACAAGAGACGACGCCGCGGGTGAGGCGCTCGACAAAGGAGCGAAGCTGCTGGGCCTCGGCTATCCCGGCGGCCCCCTGATTGAGCGGCGCGCGGCCGGAGGAAATCAGGCGGCGTTTGATTTCCCGCGCGGTATCGGTCGACGCGACGAACTCGACTTCAGTTTCTCCGGGCTGAAAACGAGCCTGCGCTATCGGATTGAAGAGATGACGCCAGCGCAGGTTGAGGAGCGCATGGCTGACCTATGCGCGAGCTACCAGGCGGCGGTGGTTGACGCGTTGGTGCGAAAAACCCGGGCGGCGCTCCGGCAGGGCGAAGGCGGTTACCGCAGTCTCGGGGTCTCCGGCGGAGTGGCCAACAACGGAGCCCTGCGCGCGGCTCTGGCCGTTGAGGCGCGGAAGGCGGGGGTGGATTTCCTTGCGGCCGAGCCGCGGCACACGGGCGACAATGCCGGGATGATCGCGTTCGCCGCATGGGCCGACCCGGCTGGTTGCGATCGGTCCGGTTCCCGGGGGCTGCGTGTCGCGCCGGACGCGGCGCCGGCCTGAGTGGCAGACTACTTGTAGTCGCGCCGGAGGTTGCTCGGCAGAATCCCGAGTTCCTCGCGGTACTTGGCGACGGTGCGCCGCGCGATCGTGATGCCGCGCTCGCGCAGCTTCGCCACGAGGTCCTGGTCGCTGAGCGGGCTGGAGCGGTCCTCGAGGTTGATCAGGTCGGCGATCATCTCCTTCACGCTGGTGTTGGAGACGGATGCTCCGCCCTCCGACTGGTAACCGGGGGTGAAGAAGTACTTGAACTCGAAGACGCCGTGCGGAGTGCGGATGTACTTGTTGGCGATCGCTCGGCTTACCGTCGTCTCGTGCACGCCGACCACCTCGGCCACCTGGGTCATGGTGAGGGGTTTCAGCGAGGAGACGCCGTTTTCGAAGAACTCGCGCTGCGCGTTGATGATCTCACGGGTGATGCGCTCGATCGTACGCTGACGCTGCTCGATCGAGTCGATCAGGAACTTCCCCGAGCGCATCCGTTCCCTCAGGTAATCGCGGTCCTGCTTGGAGAGCGACCCTTTCGCGATGAGTTCCCGGTAGGCCGACGAAATGCGGAGCCGGGGGATGTAGTCGCTGTTAAGGATGATCTTCCAGTCTTCGCCGTCGCGCTCGACCGTCACATCCGGCACCACGACGCGGTTGCTGTCCTCGGCGAATCGCCGTCCGGGGGCCGGATCGAGCCGGCCGATCTCCTCGATGGCCGATTGCACATCCTCGGGATCGGCCGCGATTTTCCTAGAAAGTTCGGGAATGCGGCGGCGTTTCAGCAGTTCGAAGTGCTCACGGATGATACGCGCCGCCACGGAATCGCCCCGGCCCTTGGCGGCCAGTTGGGCGAGCAGGCAGCCGGCGAGGTCCTCGGCCCCGATCCCGGGCGGATCAAAGGTCCGGAGGATCGCGAGGGCGCGTTGCACGGCGTCGAGCGGAAGACCTGTCTGAAGGGCAACGTCGGGAGGTGACTGGGTGAGGAATCCTCGGTCATCGATACCACCGACCAGGTGGCGCATGGCCGCCATCTCCGGTTCGGCGAGATCCGAGAGCTCGGCCTGCCGCATCAGGTGTTCCTGGAGGGAGGTCTCGTTGACGAGTGAATCCAGGAAATGCTGCCGGCGTTCGGCGTCCTCGCTGGTATGCGGCTGGCCGCCGGCTTGGGAGAGGTGATCACGCCAGTCTTGGTCGATCTTGCCGA
>JBEGJD010000397.1:0-4163 GCA_041184765.1 Verrucomicrobiota bacterium
GGCCCATGCCAACCCCCGCCCAACGCCGCCGCCTCGAACGCGCCGCCCGCGCCGCCGCCGAGGAGTCGTATTCTCCCTATTCCGAATTCCGCGTGGGTGCCGCGATCCTGACGGCATCGGGCCGCGTGTACGCCGGCTGCAACGTGGAGAACGCGTCCTACGGGCTCTGCAATTGCGCCGAGCGCACGGCGATCTTTACGGCGGCCGCGGAGGGTGCGCGGCGGATCCGCGCCGTGGTGGTCTACACGCCGACCAAGCAGCCCACCCTGCCCTGCGGCGCCTGCCGGCAGGTGATCAACGAGTTCGGTCCCGACGCGGTGGTGATCAGCGTGTGCGATTCGGACCGGCGCCTGGAGACGACCCTGCCGGAACTGCTCCCGCACGCCTTCGGCCCGAAGGATCTCGCCTAGATGTACCGAAGCGGGGCAGGAGGCAAAAAATCCCCCGCGCGACATCAGAGCCCCTCATCGCTTGGCCTTCTGGGCGGGCTTCTTCGCGTCTGCGGACTTGCCGGGGTCGACCTCGGCGACGGGGATCGCGTTGGACTGCATGTACTCCACGACCGTCGGGTCGCCAATTCTCACCTCGGGTTTGAACTTGTCGGTCGCCTTCACCGCGACGGGCTTCGGCGTCTCGCGCCCGATGTTCGGGCCCGCGAGGGCCAGCATCACCGGCAATGTCTCCGGCATGCCGAGGCCGCGGGAGGGACAACTGATTTTGGTCGTCCAGAGGAGCACCTTCTCCTTTCGCGTCGCGGCCGCGTAGTCGTAGGCGGCGATCGCCGCCACGTAGAGGTCCTCGGTCGAGAGGTCGTTGATCAGGTCCTGGTCCGCGTCACGGAAAAGCACCCCCTGCATCAACGTGTCATCCATCAGCGCGTTGGGTTCCTTTGAAACAAGCCCCAGCTTGTAGGCGCCCATGAAGCGCAGCAGTTGGCGGCGGTTCACCTGCCGGCCCTCGGTGTCGTCGGGATTGAAGCCGTAAACGCGGTCCGTGTTCATCGTTCCCCAAGTCCAGAGCAGCAGCAGCGACGCCGGCTTGCCCTCCGCAGCCGGAAGGTAGCCCTGCTTCGCGAGGACCTTTCCCATCGCCTGGTACACCGCCTCCTTCGGCGGCGCTTTTTCCCCGGCCACAATTCCACCAAAATCACGAAACCCCGCGCTCACCGCCACATAGTAGACCGGGTTGGCGGGTGACACCGGCCGGCGCAGGGCGCCCACCGGCGTCGTATCCGTCACCGTGATGACCTGGATGTCGTGCTTCGGGAAAATCCAGTCGAGGATGCCGGCTTGGGCGGGCGATGATGCCGCGAACACCGCGAGCCCGAGGCGGAGGCAAAGTGAATTCCTCACGGTCGGGTCCGCGCCGAAACCCTCAGAGCCTCACGGTGGCGCTGAAGGTCCACGTCGTCGGCTCCGCGTAACGGTAGATGTAGTTCGGACGATTCAACGTCGTGCTGAACGAGGTTGCCCCGGTGACGCGGTAACGTCCGTCGCCCACCATCAGGTCGTAGAGGTTGTTGAGCCCCAGACGGAAAGTCGTCGGGTAGCGCTGCAACATCCGGCGGTCGTACATCAGGTAACCGCTCAGCGGGAACGAGGCTCCCGCCCGGTAAGGTACGCCCTCGCGGATGTAGACGTTGTAGTTCGGCGTGAAGACGCCGTTGAGTCCCACGCGGAAACCGCGCACGCGCGGCACCTGGTAATCGAGGACGAAACTGCCGGTGTAGGGCACACTGCGCCGTCCGGCCACCTCGTCGGTCATGGTGTTGGACGTGAGCACATTCCGGGCGTTCGTGAGCACGGCGGGCTGCTCGGCCATCGTGCGGTCGCCGCCGGGCGCGTTGGCCGCGGCGGTGCGGTCCTCGGCCGCCTTCAAATAGGCGCTGAATTGCGAGAAGTCGGCCTGGGCGCGGACGCGGTTGGCGGAGAACGAGACGCGCGTCTGCAGTCCGAGCCAGCGCTGGCCCTGCAGGGTCACCTCGACGCCCCGGGACTGCTCGTTGGAGTTGACCGTGCGGCGCTCGTTGTTGAGGCCGTTCACCACCTGGAGATAGCGGGGATCGCTGGGCAGGATGTTGTTCGGGTTAATCAGATCCTCCAGCTGGGTCAGGCTCAGTACGTCCGGACTCCAGGCATAGGCCGCGTTCACGCGCTGGGTATCGTAGAGCGAAACCGACGCGGTGAGGCGCCGCGGCAACTCGAGGCGCAGGCCGACTTCCTTGGTCTTGCCGCGGACGGGCCCGATGTCCGGCCCGTAGAACACCTGGCGCGACTGCCAGTTGAATGACTCCGACGCCGAAGCGATCGCGACCAAACGGGCGGCCTCACTCCGCCAAGCCTCGACCGTGAGCCCGGCCATCTTGCTCTGCGCGGCCAGATTGAAGCGAGGGTCGTACTCGTACGCACCGGGATTCTGGTGCGGCATTCCGGGATGGACGAAGATGCCACGCGCATCCGTCGCGTACGCCGACTCCTTCGGGATCTTGCGGGTGAGCGAGTTCCAGCTCACGCCCACCAGCGTGTTCACCCGGCCCTTGAAGTACTCGCCGGAAAGCGAGGCAGTCTCGGTGCGCCCATAGCGGATGTCGACGAACGGACCCGTGATCGTGGTGCTGTGGTAGAAGGCCGGCTTGAAGTCCGGAGTGACGGGCAGGTTCGGGACGAGGAACTGGTCGAAAAATTTCTCCGTGCCGAACGCGGGGTCGTCTAGGTAGGCGCGGAGGCGGATGCCGTTGTTGACGGCGAGACCCGGGGCGGCGGAGTTGTAGAGACCGAAGCGCTCCGAGAGCTTCATGTCCTTCTGGTGCAGCGCGGTGACGACCAGCAGCTGTTTCCCAAAGCGCCCGAAGTCGAACGGGTACACGGCGGCCAGGCGACCGGCCTTCGCGACGTTGCCGAAGACCTTGAAGGCGGCGCCACCGAAAGCCGCGTCGATGTAGGGGCGGCCGGCGCCATCCACACTCAACACGGGCGGCGTCTGGCTCGTGCCAAAGGAATTGTCGTTCCGGTCCTCGTGCTGGAACTGCTGGTTGTACGCGAACTCGAGCGCGAGTTTCCCGATGCGCTGTTCGACCGTGATGTTGGCGACGTTGAAGATGCGGTTGTTGTAATCCACCGCGCCGAGGATGTTGGAGTACTGGTCGAACCCGGTGAACGTCCGATACGTGCCATCGGGAAGGCGGATCGCCTGTGTCTGCCCCTGGAGCAGGGAAACCTGGTTGCCGGTCGGACCGCTCCGGTCGATCGCCAGCGGGGGATTGGTGGCGGTGCGCTGGAGGATCTCGCGATCAACGATGTGGCCGCGCTCCGCCTCCACGCGGATGGTCGTGGTCGGGAACGGCTCGTAGGTCAGCGCGAGATGTCCGGCACGGAAAACGTCGTTGGTGCCCCGCACGTAGGTTCGGTTGCGCCGGTTCGCCAGATTCAGCCGGAGAAAGACCTTGTCGTGCACGCGGCGGTTCGCATCGAGCTGGAACCGGAAGGTCTCGTAGGAGCCGTAGCTGGCGAAGAGCTCGGTCGCGTTCCGCGAACGCGCGCGCTTTGTGTAGACGGTGGCTTGGCCGCCCGGTGAGGAATCGCCAAACATCAGGGAATTCGAGCCCTTGGAGAAATCGTAGCGCTCCACGTTGTAGGCATCGGAGGGCACGTACCACGTGAAGAAGTTGCGCGAGATGCCGCCGGTGCTGAGGCCGCGGTAGGTCACGCGCTCGTCATTGCGCGACTCGAGGCGCGGCGTGACATCGACGCCCGCGACGAACCGCGCGGCGTCATCGAGGCTGAACGCACCGAGGTCACGCATGAACTCGGAGGTCACGACGTCGACGTTCACCGGGACCTTAAGGAGTTCCTGGTTTGTCCGGCTGCCGATCAACGTGGACGTGGCCTGCCACGACTTGTCGTCCGTCTCGGAGACCGTGAACGGTGAAAGCGCGACGACCTCGGCCGAAGTGGGCGTCTTGGCCTGCTCGGCGGCTTGGGTTGCGAAGCCTGCGAGGGTCGCGATGGCGCAAGGTAGAAGGAAGCGTGAGGATGCCATGGGGAGCTTTGAAAGATTGGGACCGGATGGCGCGAAGAGCGGTGTCCGGCAAAGGGAAAACGGGCGGTCCCGCGACGATGGGGAGAGGACGTGAAGGGGCGCGAAAGGTTCCGGGCGGCCGGCCG
>JBEGJD010000398.1:0-5525 GCA_041184765.1 Verrucomicrobiota bacterium
GGTGGAAACAGGCGGCGAGTCGGCAGCCATCGCATTGCGCGTGATGGCCACATCGCCGCTCAAGGAGGCGCCCGCTGCATGGCTGAAAGCGCTCACGGGGTCGCTCACCGCGGACTCCAAGATACTTCGTCAACAAGCCGTGGCGACCGCCCGGGCGGTTACTCTCCCCAAAAACGTTCCCGCCCCTTTGCTCGCCGCGCTGGCGCAGATCGGTCGGTCATAGTCCGAGTCCGCCTCCACCCGCCTAGAGGCACTTTCGCTCGTATCGCGCTCGCTCGGCACCGTGGACGCGGATCTTTTCACGTTCCTCACGCGCTCGATTCTTCCCGACCAAGCCCTGCGTGACCGTGCGAACGCCGCCGATACGCTCGCCCGCGCTTCGCTAAGCCAGGATCAATTGCTGGGACTGGCCGCCACCGTGCGCTCGTTAGGAGCCCTTGAACTCCCGCGCGTCCTGGGCGCTTTTGAGCGCAACTCCGACGATGCCGTCGCGCGCGATCTGCTGAAGGCGATCGAATCAGCGGCCGGGCGGTCCGCTTTCCGCGCCGACACCGCCAAAGCCACGTTTGCCCGCTGCTCCGCCGAAGTGAAGCGCGAGGCCGAAGCACTTGTCGCCGCCTTGCATAGCGACGCTTCGCGCCAGAACGCACGGGTCACCGAAGTCGCCGCAACCCTCCCGGGCGGGGACGTCCGTCGCGGACAGGAACTCTTCAACAGCCCCAAGGCGGCCTGCATCCTCTGCCACAAGATCGGCTACGGTGGCGGACTGCTGGGACCGGACCTCACCTCGATCGGGCGCATCCGCAACGAGCGCGAGTTGCTCGAGGCGATCATGTACCCGAGCGCCACCCTCGTGCGCGGCTACGAACCTGTGACCGTGAATCTCCGCGACGGCGGCTCCCACGCCGGTATCGTGCGCAAGGACGCGCCCGACGAGATCATCCTCGCCACCGGGCCTGAATCCGAGGTGCGCCTCAGCCGGGCAAGTGTCTCCGACGTGCAGCAAGGAGAGATTTCCCTCATGCCGCCCGGCATGGACGTGATCATGAGTCCCTCCGAGCTCGCCGATCTCGTGGCCTTCCTGAAGTCGAGGAACTGAAACCTTACTCCTTCCACCGCCGATGCGTCGCTTCCTCCCAAGTTCCCTGCTCTTCGTTTCCACCGCCATCGCGGCCGTCGCCGCCGACGTCACTCTCTTCGAGAGGGAAGGCCCCTTCGGCTGGGTGATCGTCACCGAGTCCAACGGTCTCCGCACCCTGCAGTTCGAGCGTGGTGGCGCCCGGCAGACCGTGGTGAAGCCCGGCGATCCGGCGCACCTGGAACTCCCCTACGCTCCCGTGGCCCTGACGGGACTTTCACTCTGCGAGGCTCCGCGCCGGGCACTCATCGTCGGCCTCGGCGGCGGCACTCTGCCGATGTTCATCCGTCACTACTACCCCGAGGCCGTCATCGACGGCGTCGATATCAATCCGGACGTCGTCGACGTCGCCCGGCGCTTCCTTGGCTTCCGGGAGGACGCGCGGATGCGCGGCATCGTGGCCGACGGCCGCAAGTTCATCGAGGAGACGCGCGAACCGTACGACATCATCTTCCTCGACGCCTTCGGCGCGGACAGCGTGCCGCCGCCACTCTCGACGGTGGAATTCCTGCGCGCCGTACGGAAGGCGCTGAAACCGTCTGGAGTTGTGGTCGGCAACATCTGGAGCCGCGAGTACAACCGCCTCTACGACTCGATGGTGCGCACCTACCAGGAGGCTTTCGACGATCTCTACCTGCTCGAGGTCCGCGGGGTGGGTAACCGGATCCTGCTCTCTTTGCCGCGGAGGGAGAACTTCTCCCGCACCGATCTCGCCGCGCGCGCCGGAGCGCTCTCCCGAACCAAAGGGTTCCGCTTCGACATGGCCCCGCTCGTGCGCACCGGTTTCAACCACCTCCGGGAGCGCGACGCCTCCGCCCACGTTCTCACCGACGCGGAGATGCTGAAAAAATGAGCCCCGCCCCCGCCCTCCTCCGAATTCACGCCGCGATCGCGGCTCTGCTGCTTGCCTTGCCGATCGCGGCCGCGACGTCCGCCCCGCGACCCAACTTCGTCGTGATCATGTGCGACGACATGGGGTTCTCCGATCTCGGCTGCTACGGCTCCGAGATCCGCACCCCGAACCTCGACCGTCTCGCCGCCGGCGGCGTGCGCTTCACCCAGTTCTACAACACGGCGAAGTGCGAGACCTCGCGCCGCTCGCTGATGACGGGCCTCTGGCACCCGATTTACAAACCCGAGCCGGGCCGGAACTTTGTGACCATCGCCGAGGTGATGCGCACCGCCGGCTACACCACGCTTATGACCGGTAAGTGGCACATCGACGGCGAACCGCTCACCCGCGGCTTTGAGCGTTACTTCGGCCACCTCAGCGGCGCGACCGACTTCTTCCATGGCGACAACACCTTCAAGCTGGACGACCAGCCTTTCACGGTGCCGAAGACCGGCTTCTACGCCACGGATGCGAACACGGACTATGCCCTCCGCTTCCTTGACGAGGCGGCGAAGTCCCCCGGCAAGCCTTTCTTCCTCTACATCGCCTACAACGCACCGCACTACCCGCTGCAGGCGCCGAGGGCGGATATCGAACGTTACCGCGGAAAATACCGAATCGGCTGGGACGAACTCCGCCGACGGCGCTACCAGCGTCAGCTGGAACTTGGCGTCATCAGCCGCGACTGGCCGCTGAGCCCGCGGCCCGCCGACGTTCGTCCGTGGGACGCGCTGACCGAGGCGCAGAAGGAAGACCAGGACCTGAAGATGGCGACCTTCGCCGCGATGGTGGACCGACTGGATCAGAACATCGGCCGACTCGTCGCCCACCTGGAGCGCCTTGGGGTCGGCAAGGACACCGTGATCATGTTTTTCTCCGACAACGGCGGATGTCCTTTCGACCGCAACAAGCTGAACGAAATTCCGCCCTGGGAGGGCGGCGGGCACTGGACCTACGACGCCGCCTGGGCCGGCGCGAGCAACACGCCTTTCCGCTGGTACAAGCAGAACAACCACGAGGGCGGCATCGCGTCCCCGATGATCGTGCACTGGCCGGCGGGAATCGCGCGTGGAGGAAAATTCATCACGACCCCTGCTCACCTGGTAGATGTTTTGCCGACTTGCATGGAACTCGGTGGTGCGAAGCGCCCGACCGAAGTCGAGGGTCGCCCGATTCCGCCGCTCAGCGGTCGCTCGCTGGCTCCGGTGCTCGCCGGCGGCACGCTGCCGGAACGCACGCTGTTCTGGACCTTCGGGCAGAACCGTGGCGTCCGCACCGGTCCGTGGAAGCTGGTGTCGGCCGTCGGCCGCCCCTGGGAGCTGTACAACCTCGACTCCGACCGCACGGAATTGAAGGACCTCGCTCGCGCGGAACCCACCCGCCTCGCCTCCCTCACCGCCGAATGGGAGAGAATCAACGCCAGCGCTGAAGCCGGCGTCCGGAAGCGCCGCGCCAAGGGCGAACGTGAACCGTGAGTGCGCGTCGGCCCCGCGCAGGGCGCGCCGACCGACCAGCCCGCCGCGGGGATGAGCGGGACGATCAGAGGCCGCGCACACCCCGCTGGATACGTTGCCCATGAAGTCCCTCTCCGCGTCTCTCACGACAAATCCTTTCTTACTCCACCGATGAGAATTCCGAACGTTGCCCCCGTCGCCCGCATCGCGCTCCTGTTCCTCGTCTCCTCGGCGTGGTGCCAGACCCCACCGATGACGCCCGACATTCCCGCGAAGTTCGTCGAGCCGACCGAGGGCTATGACTACACCAAACGCGTCCACGCGATCCCGATGCGCGACGGCGTGAAGTTGAACACGGTTCTCATCGTGCCAAAAGGAGCCAAGGACGCGCCGATCCTGCTCACGCGCACCCCTTACAACGCCAAGCGCAACGCCCAGCGGGCGGTTTCGCCGTACGCCACGGCCAACGGCTCCATGATGGACGAGCCTTTTCTCGAGGACGGCTACATCCGCGTTTATCAGGACGTGCGTGGCAAACACGGGTCCGAGGGTGACTACGTGCTCAACCGCCCTCTCCGCGGTCCGCTCAATGCGACGGAGGTGGATCACGCGACCGACGCGTTTGATACGATCGAGTGGCTCGTGAAGAATGTTCCGGAGACCAACGGGCGGGTCGGCGTGATCGGCTCCTCCTATCCCGGATTCACCGCCGCCATGGCCCTCTTCAACCCGCACCCCGCCTTGAAGGCGGCGGTGCCGCAGTCACCGATGGTGGACGGCTGGATGGGAGACGACTGGTTCCAGAACGGGGCCTTCCGCCAGTACAACAACCTCGACTGGATCGCGCGGCAGATGAAGGCCAAGGACAACGGCGACGAGATTCCCCGGGCGAGCGCCGATGACTACGATAATTTTCTCCGGGCGGGCACCGCGGGTAATTTCGCGCGCGCGGCGGGGCTCGAGCAGCTCCCCGCTTGGCGCAAAGTCATCGAGCATCCCGCTTACGATGCCTACTGGCAGGAACAAGCGGTGGACAAATTGCTGGCGCGGCAACCCCTGACGGTGCCGACCCTCTGGATCGGAGCGCTATGGGACCAGGAGGACATCTACGGCGCCGTCGCCTGCTACCGCGCGATGGAAACGAAGGACACGAGGAACGATCTGAACTTCCTCGCGCTCGGCCCGTGGCGGCATTCCGGGGTCAACACCGAGCAGCGCCAACTGGGCGCGCTGAAACTGCCCGGCGACACCGCGACCGAATTCCGCCTGCGGGTGTTGAAGCCGTTTCTCGACCAGCGTCTGAAAAATGGCGCTCCGCCCGCTGACACGCCTCCGGTGCTGGTATTCGAGACGGGCACCATGGAATGGCGGCGTTATCGTCGCTGGCCCGAGGTGGGCGGCACCGAGGACACGGGCAAACTACGCCCCCTTTACCTGCAGCCCGGGCTGAAGCTCGGGTTTGAACCCGCCCGGCAGGGCGACGAGTACGAGGAGTACGTTTCCGACCCCGCGAAGCCGGTGCCCTTCGTTCGTCGACCCGTTCGCGCCGGTGACGGCGAACTCTGGCAAACGTGGCTCGTTTCCGACCAGCGCCACGTGGACGGCCGTCCCGACGTGCTGACCTACGTCTCGGAGCCGCTGCGGGAACCCGTGCGCATCTCTGGTTACCCCATGGCCAACCTCTTCGCTTCCACCAGCGGCACGGATTCCGATTGGGTGGTGAAATTGATCGATGCTTATCCGGACGTGGTGCCGTCCGATCCCGCGATGTCCGGATACCAACTGGGCGTGGCGATGGAGATTTTCCGGGGACGTTACCGGGAGAGCCTTGAGCGTCCGTCGCCGATCCCTTCGGGCAAGGTTCAGCACTATCGCTTCGAGCTTCCCCCCGTGAGTCACGTCTTCAAGCGGGGGCATCGCATCATGGTGCAGATCCAGTCGAGTTGGTTCCCCCTCTACGACCGCAACCCGCAGACCTACGTGGAGAATATCTTCTTCGCCAAGCCGGGCGACTTCCGGAAAGCCACGCAGCGCATCTACC
>JBEGJD010000399.1:0-5872 GCA_041184765.1 Verrucomicrobiota bacterium
GAGGGAAAGGACGACGACCCCGGGTTCGAACTGTTCCTCGCCACCGTCGAAAACGAGGCGCGCTCCTTCGGCCGTCCCGTTCTCCTCGTGCACGCCGACGAACACACCTACCGGATGGAACCCGGTGTGCGACTCACCGCCAAAGGCGAACCGGTGCGGAACATCACCCGGCTGGAGACCTTCGGTAGCCAGGATTCCCACGGTGTGATCGTCGTCGTGGATCCAGCCTCGAAAGCGGTGTTCGCGCCCGGCCCGCTGATCGTTCCCGGCAATCCGCCACCCCGCCTGCTGCGAGCCCCCGCCCGCAAGTCCTGAGTGTCGCACTCCCGGCGCCCTTACCGCACCAGGGCCGCCCTCCGCTTACTCTTGTCGCGCCCGTTCGAAGCATGCGGCGGTGAAGCAGCGGGGCACGACCTTCCGCATCTCCCAAGTCCCACGGTCTCACCCCTCTTCTTCACCTCACGCCCTTCCCGTCTCGCATGTCTTCCCGGCCTTCACGATTAACAGCCCTTGCGCCTGTTGAGCCTTTTCGAGGCCAACTCCGCCAATGGCCGCAAAAAGGCGCATGAGGCACAAGAGCCGGGTCCATCTCTCAAACCGGGCTCAACCACGGATGAACGCGGATCCACACGGATGCTTCCGGGTGAACCTGCCGCGCGAAACCCGCACCTCCGTTGCCTCCGTTAACCCCTGTCGCACCGCCTTCGAACAGCAGGTAGCTGAGATAACGGGGGTCGATTCTTCCGGTCTCCCAAATCACACGCGTCTTTCGAGTCTCACTGCCTTCCTGTTTTCCCGCGCTCCACGACCTTACTGTTCAGGCTCCTCCCGTGCGCGTCTTGAGTTTTTTGGCGGCCAACTCGGCCGATAGCCCGCGATGACAACCGTGGTCCGCCTCGTTTGCCCCGCATCCCGGAAGCGGTTAAACTTCCGTCGCCATGATCGACATCATCAGGAAGACGCTGCTCGCCGGTGTCGGCGCGGCAGTGGTTACCCGCGAGAAAGTGGAGTCCGCGCTCGGGGAGTTCGTGCGGCAGGGAAAGGTGTCATCCACCGAGGCGCGTGAAATGGCCGGCCGGATCGCCGACGAGGGCCGGCGGGAATTCGACCGGATGACGGGCGAACTCGACGAGCGGCTGCGCACGCTGATGGATGGCGTCGACGGCCGGGCACAGCGCCGGCTGGACGCGCTGGAGGCCCGCGTGGCCGCGCTGGAAGGCGCGGCGGCGAACGCGGCGAACCGCGAGGCCGATGCGCTCGGGGAGGCGGTGCGCGACTGATGCCGTGATTGGTACCCTGCAACGGGCGATCCGCGCGAAGCAGATTCTCGCGGTCCTCGCCCGGCACGGGTTCGCCGAGGCGCTCGGCCGGCTCGAGCTGCCGTCGCGCCGGTGGATTCGTCCGGCTGCGGGACCCGCGCGCGGGACGGGCGAGCGTCTCCGCCTCGCCGCGGAGGAACTCGGGCCGGCGTTTGTGAAACTGGGCCAGCTGCTCTCGGCGCGACCCGACATCGTGCCGCACGAGATCCTGCTGGAACTGCGCCGGCTGCAGGATCGCGTAAGCCCGCTCCCTTTCCAGATTCTGCGGCCTGTGCTCACCGTGGGACTCGGCCGCGATCCCGCGGAGGTGTTCGCCGAACTCGACGAGCGGGCGATCGCGGCGGCCTCTCTGGCGCAGGTCTACCGCGGGCGGCTGCACTCGGGCGAGACGGTGGCGGTCAAGGTGCAGAAGCCCGATCTCCGCCGCACCTTGGAGACCGATCTCGAGCTGGCACGGAGGCTCACGGCCCGACTCTCGCGGCACGTGCCGGCACTGCGCGCGATCGATCTGACCGGCGCACTCGCGGAATTACACCAGGGCGTCCTGCGCGAGCTGGATTTCCGGCACGAGGCGCGGAACCAAGCGTTCTTCAACGCGCGCTTCCCTTCCGGCGGACCGGTCTTCGCGCCGCGTGTCTTCCTCGAATTCTGCTCCGAGCAGGTCCTGGTCATGGAGCGGGTCGATGGTTTCTCCGTGACCGAGGCGGAGACGCTACCCGCCGCGGCCCGACGGCGGCTTGCGGCGGCGGGAGCGGAATCACTGCTGCGGCAGGTTTTCCTCGCCGGTTTCTTCCACGGCGATCCGCACGCTGGTAACCTGCTCGTCACCCGCGACGAAAAGCTGTGCTTCCTCGATTGGGGGCTAACCGGAAATCTGACCCCACGGCTCCGGGCCGCTCTGGCCGACTTCTGGGAGGCGGCGGTGCGGCAGGATGCGGAAGGCGTGGTGCGGATCGCGCTCGAGTTGGCGCCGGAGTCGGTCCGTTCCGACACGCGCGCGTTGGAACGGGAAGTCGCCCTGGTGCTGCGGGAGGAACTCGACTTCGCGGCCGGCCGCCCCGCTTTGGGCCGGGCGATGGTGCGCCTGCTCTTCGCTTTCGGCCAGGGGGGAATCCCGTTGGCGCGCGAGTACGCGTTGATGGCGAAGGCAGTGCTTTCCATCGAGGAAACAGGCCGGCTGCTTGATCCGGAGTTCGATCTGCGGCCGCATGCTACTCAGGTGCTGCGGGAGCTGCGGCGGGAGCGCACCGGGGCTCGTGCCGTGGTACGAAGAACCCGCGAGGCGGCAAGGCACCTCCTGCCCGGCCTCGGGGAACTGCCGCTCGAGCTGGGCCGCCTCGTGCGACGGCTGGGCCACGACAGCCTTGCGATCAATCTCCGCCATCGCGGTCTTGAGGATCACGACGACGCGATGAAGGTGGCCGCCAACCGGATCGCGCTCGGCGTGATCATCGGCGCACTCATCATCGGATCCTCGCTCGTCGTTACCACTGGAGCCGCGCCCCATTTGTTTGGCCTGCCCGCGCTAGGCATCATTGGCTACCTCGTCTCAGCGCTGCTCGGCCTGCGGGTCGTGTGGGACATCATCCGCCACGGCCGCCACCACTGAAACGAAGTGGGGAAGGTCCTGGTTGCTGAGTCTGCCTCTAGGCTGCGCTTTCCCCGGTTTTAAAAACGGCAGGCGCCCTTGCAGCCATTGGCCCAATCGTGCGCGAACTAAAAAAGCCCTCTCGGAATTCGAGAGGGCTATGGGACAGTCTAAAGTTGCCCTGAAATCTTATCTAGCTGTTCTTCTTCGACTTGAGAAAGTTCAAAACCATCTCGGCCTGCTTATCAGTTTGCCCTTTGTCGTGGTAAACCACCTTGCCGTTGCGGTCGACCAGGTAGGCCTCGCGACTCGGGAATGCGATGCCGCTTTGGCCGAAAGCTTTGACGATCTTTTTGTCCGTGTCGGCGAGCAGCGGGAAGGGGAAATTGTTCTTCTCTTTGAACTCCTTCTGCTTCTCGACGGTGTCATTGCTCACGCCAACCACCGCTACGCCATGCTTCTTCAGATCGGCGCTGGCGTCGCGGAGCGAGCACCCTTGCTTGGTGCAGCCACCGGTCAGGGCCTTCGGGTAGAACCAGACGAGGGTGTAGGCGTTGTCTTTGTAGACGTCGGCCAGATTGAGCTTGGTACCGGCATCGGTGGTGCCGGTCACCACCGGGGCGGCGGCGCCGACTTTAAGTTCATCGGCGCGGGCGTTGCCGAGGAGCAGAGAGAGCAGGGACATGGCGAGGAGGGTGCGGGGGAGTTTCATGACCGAACAAGGCTATGGCGATAGTTGCTGGGCGCAAGCGTCCCGCGTGTGCGATTATCAGGGATTCCACGGAACCGCAGCCACCGCCCGCGCACTCACCACGGTCCGTATCGCTCAAGCTGCCGTAACCCCGGTGATTCCCCGAGCCACCGCTTGCCTTGCGCCAAGCCGGCTCCCAACCTCGCCCTCTCTTTTTCAAGCCTCTCTCCTTCGCCGGTTAATCCGGATCTCTTTTCCATGTCCCTTGCCTTAGCCTTCCCGTCCTCCGTCCGCCGCGTGACGTCGTTTCTCCCGGCCCTTATCGCCGGTCTTTTCGCCGCCCTCTCGGTCGTCGCGCAGCCCGTCTCGGTGAACGATGGTTTCAACCCGGATGTCGACGGCACGGTGTTCACCGTCGTCGCCCAATCCGATGGCAAATTGCTGGTGGGCGGCCAGTTCACTTCGGTCAGCGGTGTTTCGCGGTCCAACCTCGCCCGGATTAACGCCGACGGCTCCGTCGACACCACCTTCAACCCGAGCCCCAACGCTCCCGTCCGCGCCATCCTCGTTCAACGCGACAACCGCGTGGTGATCGGCGGCGACTTCACCGCCGTGCAGCCCGGCGCCTCGGGAACCGCCGTGACTCGTAACCGCCTCGCCCGGATTAACGCCGACGGCTCCGTCGACACTACTTTCAACCCCAACCTCGGCGGGCAGCTCCAGCCTCAGGTTCACGCGCTTCTTCTTCAGGCCGACAACCGCATCGTCGCCGGCGGCTCCTTCACCACTGTCCAGCCCAACGGCGCCGCGGCCGCCACCACCCGCAACTACCTGGCCCGCTTCAACACCGACGGTACGCTCGACACCGCCTTCAACCCGAATCCCAACGCCATGGTGCTCGCGCTGGCGCTGCACGTGGACAACAAGATCATCGTCGGGGGTGGCTTCACGACCCTCCAAGCACCGGGTGAAACAGCGCCCTCGACTCGCAACCGTGTCGCCCGCCTGAACCCGTCCGGCACGGTCGACTCCGAGTTCAATCCCAACGCCAACAACGGCGTCACCAGCATCGCCGTACAGCGCGACGGCAAGATCCTCCTCGCCGGTTACTTCACCACGGTCCAGCCGCCGACCGATGTGAACCCCGCCGGCCGCTCGCGGCTCGCGCGCCTTAACGTCGACGGCACGCTCGATTCCGAATTCTACCCGCGCGCCGACGGCGCCGTCGCGACGGTCTCCGTGCAGGCCGACGGCCTGATCGTGGTGGGCGGCGCGTTCACCGCGGTCTGGGGCCAGGGCGCCACGTCGGTCAACCGCGGCTTCATCGCCCGCTTCAAGCCCGACGGATCGCTCGACAGCGGTTTTGCCCCGACGCTTAACGGCGCCGTTAACGCCGTGGCCCAGCAAGCCGACGGCAAGCTCGTGATCGGCGGTTCCTTCACCCGCGCCACCCCGCAAGGCGCGTCCTCGGCCGTCATCCGTAACCGGCTCGCGCGGCTCAGTACCGATGGCTCTCTCGATTCCAACTTCGAGCTCGATGCCGGCGGCCGTATCCTCGTCTCGGTCACGCAGGCCGACGGGAAAATCCTGGTCGGCGGTTCCTTCACCAGCATCGCGGGGCTGACCCGCAACTACGTCGCTCGTCTCAACGCCGACGGAACAGTCGACACCACTTACGCGCCCAACTTCAACGGCCGCGTCTACGCGATGGTGCTTCAGCCTGACGGCAAGGTGCTCGTGGGCGGTGCGTTCACCGAGATCGGCGGCGAGACACGCCGGCACCTCGCGCGCCTCAACCCGAGCGGCACGATAGATTCCGAATTCTACCCGCACTTCGACGGCCAGGTAGGCACGCTTGTGCTGCAGTCCGACGGGAAGATCCTCGTGGGCGGCACGTTCAACACCGTCACGCCGGGCAAGAGCACCACGCCCGAGACGCGCGCCAACTTGGTCCGCCTCAACGCCGACGGCACCATCGACTCGGCCTTCGATCCGAACCCTAACTCCACCGTCGCCGCGATCGCGGTTCAGTCCGACGGCAAGCTGATCGTCGGCGGCGCGTTCACCACTGCCGTCGGTTCCGACGGAAAGCTCGACAAGTCCACCGACGCAGCCGGCAAGACCACCGACGTCGTCCCGGTGCGCAACCACCTCGCCCGCCTCACGACCGAGGGTAATCTCGACCCCGCCTACAATCCCAACGCCAACGGCAACGTCATCACCTCCGTTCTGCAGCCCGACGGCCGTCTCCTCATCGGCGGCTCGTTCACCACG
>JBEGJD010000400.1:0-3145 GCA_041184765.1 Verrucomicrobiota bacterium
ATCCAGTAGCTGTAGATTTCGCCGCCGCCGCAGAAACCTTTCCAGTCGAGGGAAGGGCCGTAGTTGAAGCGATGGACGGTGTGTTTGAAGCCGGCGGTCTGCATCGCGATCGCCTCGGAGAACTTCGCGCCCGGCACCGGGTTGGCCGCCACGAACTCCGGATCGTAGAAAACCGTCCACAGGAACAGGGCGTCGCAACGGCGGGCCAGCAGCTCGAGCAACTCGACCGGATTTGTAAGGTGATATAGGATACCGCAGGCGACGCCGACCTCGAAATGCCTGCCCTCGGCGCGGAGAAACTCTAGGCAGTCACCGAGGAGGACGCGCGCGCGGGGCATGCCGAAGGTTTCCTTGGCGATGAGGCATTTCAGGTAGGCCCGGGCGTTGGCCTCGACCGCGGTCACCGAGGCGGCCTCGAGCCGGTCGAGTAAATAGCTGTGGCCGCCCTCGAGCGGCCCCAACTCGAGGACGTGGCGCCCCGTGAAGCCGCCGGCCACGCCCATTTCCATCAGCCGGTGATGAGCCCAGGCGATGCGCGGGTCGTCAAACAACGGAGTCGCTCCCGCCTTGAGTTCCGGCCGGCTGGCCGGTGGCTGCGAGGACCATTCCCCCGCGAAGAGGTCCAGGGCGTTCTGGTCGGAGGGAGGGGTCCCGAAGAAGTGCTTGAAGTCGGACATGCGGCGGGCGGCGCGAGGGAGCCAGAGCGGAGCGAAAAATGAAAGCCAAGGTTTGGCCACGCGGCCGCTACGGCACTTCGTAGATCTCGATCAATCCGATGCCGGTCGCTCCCTCGAAGCCGCTGAGCTTTGCGGTGTAGCTGCCGGGCGGGAGCGTGACGAGCATCGCCGAGTCGAGGCCGGTGCGGAGTGCGGTGTCGCGCGTCTCCATCACGGGGAAGGCCCCGACTTTTTTCGCCGCGTCTCGCAAGGCCGTCTGCCCGTTCGGGGGGGAGTCCCAGTCGTCGTTTTCGCGGAGCAGCGTTTCTCCGCGGTAGATTTCGAGGAACGGATCCAGCAGGGCGCCGCTAAGATTAAACGGAGGTTTCAGCAGCGTCGGGCCGATGCCGCGAATGAGGAATGTGCGCGGCCCCGGGCCGGTCACAACCAGGCCCGCGATGAGCACGCTCTCGCCACCGAACACCTGGCCGCGCGTCGCGATGTTCACGAGGCGCCGGGTGCGGGCGGTCACGGCGTCCGCGTCGGCGTCGTACGCCTCGACGAGACTGATGCCGGTGAGATCGCCGACCCCGGTTACCACGGCGGTGTAGCTGCCCGGCTGCAGCGTGGTGAGAATCGTGGCATCCCGCGTGCCCCGGCGGAGCGCGAAAGCTCCGAGGCGTTTCGCCGCGGCCTCGATCGCCGTGACGTTTCCGCCGGTGTCCCAATCGTCGTTCTCGGCGACGGTGCGGCCGGCGCTGTCTACGATCCGCAGACTCGGGTCGAGGAGAGCTCCCTCGACGCCGAAGTCGGCGAGCCCCGGGCCGATGGCCCGTACAAGAATCGGTTTCGGCGTGGTTCCTCCGATCACGAGGCCGGCGATCAGCGCGCCGTTGCCGGGGGTGACAATCCCGCGCGTCGAAATATTGACGAGGGTGGTGTCGGCCGAGACGGCCGGCCCGGGATTCACCGTGAGCCGGGCGGAGTTGCTGACGACGGTGCCGCCAGGTCCGCGGACCACGGCGGTGTACAATCCGGAGTCGATCGTCTGCACCGATCCAATCGTGTAGCTGGGTCCGGTCGCGAGATCGAAGGTGCCGGTGGTGGCGGAACCATCGGGACGGAACCCCCACGCGTAGGTGAACGGGCCGGTGCCGCTCATCGTGACGCTCATCGTGTACGAGTCGCCCACCTGGACCGTGCGGCTCTGGGGATGCGCGGCGATGACCGGGAGCGTGGAGCCCGCGCTGCCGCCGCCTGATGCGTTGTCGTAGAGTGTCTTCACGCCGGCGATGTCGTCGCTCATCAGCGTGTCGAGGCTGCTGACGGTGCTGTTCATGATGGCGACGACGCTTTGCGGCGGCACGGCGTCATCGGGGTGGTCGAGGCCGAGCACATGGCCGAACTCGTGGAGTGCGACGCGGCGGAGATCGCGCGTGGAGCCGCGCAGGGGGCCGCGGTAGGAGTCCCAGGTGAGGTTCGAGTTGAAAACGACGTCCTGTTCCGTGAAGCGCGCGGTGGCGCGGTTGGTGAAGCCGGCGGTGACGGCGAGGGTGCGGCTGCCGAAGGCGCTGCCAAAGACGTCGGGCCGAAAAACGACATTGTTGATGCGGTTCCCGTTCCTAACCTCGGCCGTCGAGGCGCGGACGGTCGTAAGACGGCAGCGCTGCAGGTGGGTGTTCCAGTCGCCGAGCGCGGATTCGGCGACGGAGTTCCAATCGGTGGCCCCGTCGAGCAGGGGGGCCGCCGGCGTGCCGAGCTGCAGGTGCATGACGATGTCGCCGTTGGTCCAGGAGCCGCCGGTGAGATCGAACGCGCGGGCCGAAGTCGCGAGCAGCACGACAAGAATCGCGGATTGAAGAATGCGGCGGAGGAGCGCGGACATCTTGAGGATCAGCGCTCGCGGGCGGCCGGCGTCATGCGTGACGCTTCAGCGGAGATGGCGGCCTCGAAGGCCGCGGGACCCAAGGCGCCGGCGACGTTCGCGGAGCGAATCACGTCCGGCAGGGCGGCGAGCGGAAGCACGACCTGCGTGACGTCGGTCAACGGCACGGCGTTGTCGCGGGCGACGAACTCGCGTCCCCCGGTGTCGCGCAACAGCCGGTATCGACCATGGCGCACCGCAACCAGCGGGCAGAACTGGATGCCGTTGCGTTCGACGAAAAGGTAGTCGGTCGACCCGAGCTCGAAGCGCGGCAGTCCCGTGACGACGAGGCTTTCGTCGCCGATCGTGCCGCCGAGGAATTCCAGGGTGACGCTTACGCGCTCCGGACCCTTCAAGGTGCGTTCCACGGCGAAGGTGACGTGGGTCTTGATGACCGGCGAGCCATCGGGCGCGGACGAACGCCGGACGGCGATGTCCGTCACGCGGCCGCGTACGATCGCCTCGGCCTCCGCCACCAGCTCGGGAA
This sequence comes from Verrucomicrobiota bacterium, assembly GCA_041184765.1. Lineage (GTDB taxonomy): Bacteria > Verrucomicrobiota > Verrucomicrobiia > Opitutales > Opitutaceae > ER46. The sequence goes on from JBEGJD010000400.1 coordinate 3,068, forward strand.
AAGTGGGCGGGATGACGCTGGTCGCGCGGGCCGCCCGCGTTGCGGTGAGAAAGAGCATCACGCCGAGCAGGCCTTGGA
>JBEGJD010000401.1:0-4326 GCA_041184765.1 Verrucomicrobiota bacterium
ACACTGCGGGCGTCCTCGACGAGGATGGTGAATTGCCTGGGATCCGCCTCGTCCGTGAAACGAAGTCGTTTCCAGGCGGATCCCATCAGGGCGGGGGAAACCTCACGCCTGATCTCGGCGCTCAACCCGGAGCGGGTGAGCTCCATCGCCTCGGCGGGATGCGCGTTGATCCAGGCGGTGAGTTCGACGTGCGCGCGTCGGAAGCGTTCCGCCACGGCGGGATGCCGGGATAAAAACCGCGCGCTCGCGACGAGCACGGTGGTGATCGCGTCGTTCTGCTCGAGAAACACCTGCGCGCCTGCCTCCTGCTCAAGGCGAGAAACCCAGGGTTCCACCGTCCACACGGCGTCGATCCGACCCTGCGTGAAAAGCTGGAGCAGGTCGGGGTTGGCGGCGGGCAGCACGCTTACGTCACCTCCGGTGAGCGTGACCCTGAACCCTTGCGCGCGCAGCCAGGCGCGCGCGGCCACGTCCTGGGTATTTCCCAACTGGGGTGTGCCCACCCGCTTGCCGCGGAAATCCGCCGGTTTGCGGATGCCGGAATTACCGGCCACGACGAGCGCCGCGCCTCCTTCCGCCGCTCCGGCGATAATCCGGATCTCTTCGCCCTCGGAGCGAATGTAGCCATTTAGCGCGGGGTTGGGCCCCACATAGGTGAGATCAACGGATCCCGCGAAGATACCCTCGATGGCGCTCGGGCCGGCGTTGAACGGCAGCCATTGAACGGACACGTCTGGACCGAGACGCGTCTCAAACCAGCCCTCCTTCTGACGCGACGTATGGCTGCCGATCACCCCCTGCGCATGGGTGACGTTCGGAAAATAGCCGACGCGAACCGCCAGCGGCGCCGCTTGGGCGGCGGCTATTACCAGGCCGAGGGTGATGAGCAGCCTGATCAGCATGGCGGGACCTCAAATGGTATAGTCGCCCAGCAATTGGTGCAAAACGCCCTCGGTCTCATCGAGACGGGGCTTTGTCGCGCGACGCGCGAGGCGGCGCGCATGGGTCGCGGGGACGCGCACGGGCACGGCCTCGGACTCGGGTGCGTACGGTAGCGGCTGATTCCCGCGGCGAAGCTTGCGCAACGTGACCTCGACCACGTCGGCCAAGGTGTAGCGATCCAGGATGCCGGTAATCGCGTTGCGGACGTCGAGCATCAGCATCCGCAGACCGCAATGGGCCTCATCGGGGCACGTGCATTTCTGATAGGCGCTTTGGCTTACGCAGCCCAACGGAGCCAGCGGGCCGTCAATGACCCGGATGATCGACCCGATGGTGATCTTCGCCGCGGGTTTCGCCAATCGGTAGCCGCCGAACTTCCCCCGAACCCCGACCACCAGCTTCTCCTCACGCAGCCGGAGCATGATTTGCTCGAGAAACTTCTGCGGGAGCTGTTCGTTATCAGCAAGTTCCGGAAGCTGGACCAGCGTCCGTCCGACCTCGGCGGCGATGCCGAGGCCGATCATCGAACGCAGGGCGTACTCGCCCTTTTTGGACAGCTTCATGGGGCTACAGATTAAATACAGATAAGATCAGTAGGGATTAAGGAGCCATTGACTCCATGAAAGTTCCGCAGTCGTGCAAGTCCTATTCCGTGAAACTTGCGGCGAGCCGGGCGCTGGTGGCGTCAGAGACGCAGCCGCAGCCCGTCGTAGGCAAACCGCACGCCCTCCGGCAACTCCGCCTCCGCGGGGCCGTGATCGGTGTGGTGCGTCAAATGGGTGAGCCAAGTGGCGGGCGCGCCGATATCCCGGGCAACCTCGATCGCCTCCGCGATCGACAGGTGCGACGGGTGAGGGGTGGGCCGAAGACCGTCGAGCGCCAGGGCATCGACGCCCCGCGCCAATTCCAACGCCTCGCGGGGCACCCGTTTGCAGTCCGTGTAGTAGGCGAAGCGCCGGCGGCTGCTCCGCTCCGTGAAAACCAACCCCAGGGTGTTGATGCCCCCGTGCGGGAGGAGCGTCGATTGAATCGTCCCCTGGGGTAGATCAAGGGTCGTTGGCATCTCCAGCAGCCGGAACGCCGCGTAGCCTTTCGCGATCGGGCGCTCCGCCATGGCGTACGGGTACATCGCGAGCACGCGGCCCATGCCTTCGGTCGTGGAATAAACCGTGAGGGCGTTCCCTCCGAGCAGGTCGCAGAAGCGCCGCAGGTCGTCCATACCCGCGATGTGGTCGGCATGGCCGTGCGTGAGAATGAAGAAATCCATCGCCTCGATCCGCTCCCGCAGGCACTGGAGGCGGAACTCCGGCGCGGCGTCGACCTGGATGTGCAGGCCGTCCATCACCAAGTGAATGGACGTGCGCGTGCGTCGATTGCGGGGATCCTCCGACCTGCATACGGCGCAGCCGCATGCGATCATGGGAACCCCTTGCGAGGTGCCGGTGCCGAGGAAAATGACCTCCATGGGCGTGCCGCTTACTCCCCGCCCCGCGGGGCGCCCAGCCAGGCGAGCGCCAGCGGGACGAAGTTCTCGAGCCCCGGTGTATCCTCGGAATGCGGAGAGATGGTGAGAACGCGGCCTTTCCCGAAAGGCGCACGCACGACCGCCGGCGAATCGATCATCACGCCGACGGGCGTACCGTTCTTCGCGATTTCGGTGCGGAATACCGCCGCCACTTCGTAAGACGGCAGGTCCGCCCGGCCCAGAGGCTTGATGATCGGGCCGTTGGCGTAGCGGATCGTGAAGGGTTCCGCCACCGGCCCGAAGAGACCGCGGCCCGGCTCGGTGAGCTGGATCCGCATCACGCCGCGTCCGCGCTGCCACTTGTTGGAGACGGTGCGCGCGTTGAGGATGCCGAGTCCCCAATCGAAACCGGCGCACGCTAGATAGGCACCCGCGCAGATCCCGAGATAGCCGCCCCCGGCCGCCACGAACTCGCGCACTTTTGCCCGACCGGCGTCGCCGATGGCCTTGGACTGGCCGCTTCCGCTACCGCCGGAGAAAATGATCACATCAAACTCCGTGAGGTTCCGGGTGCCGACTTCCTCTGGCTTCAGCAGAGTCACCTTCGTGCCCGGTAGCTGACGGGCGCGGTTGGCGACATGGGTGACCCCGGCTGCGCCCGAACCCGGGCCTTCGTAGAGCGCGATCTTCAGCGGGCGGACCTTCGAGGGTCCGGCGAAAAGATCCGGTGGGTTGGCCGGCGCCTCGGGTTCGACAGGCTCCGCGGCGGTGCTCGGCGGAAGGGCGGAGAACAACGCTACCAGCAGCAACGCGATCAGCTTCATTCGCGACTGAGCCTGAGTCCCGCCGGGCGCGGATGCCAAGCCCGCGGGTTCCCAGGTGGGAAAGAAAAAGGCGCGCCACCGGAGTGGCGCGCCTTGCTTTGACAGTTTCTTGGACTGCGGTCCGGACTTAGTAGTCCATGCCGCCGCCCGGGCCGTGGCCGTGACCGCCGGCCGGAGCTTCCTTCTTCTCCGGGATCTCGGTGATCATGCACTCCGTGGTGAGCAGCAGGCCGGCGACGGACGCGGCGTTCTGCAGCGCGGTGCGCGTGACCTTGGTCGGGTCGACAACGCCGGCCTTCACGAGGTCCTCGTAGTCGCCGGTGGCGACGTTGTAACCGTAGTTGCCCTTGTTGGCGATGATCTGGCCGACCACGACCGCACCCTCGACGCCGGCGTTGGCGCAGAGCATGCGGATGGGCGACTCGATCGCGCGACGGACGATCTGCGCGCCGATGGCCTCGTCACCCTCGAGCTTGAGGGAGTCGATGGCCTTCGAGGTGCGGAGCAGGGCGACGCCGCCGCCGGCGACGATACCTTCCTCGACGGCCGCGCGGGTGGCGTGGAGGGCGTCCTCAACGCGGGCCTTCTTCTCCTTCATCTCGGTCTCGGTGGCGGCGCCGACGTTGATGACGGCCACACCGCCGGCGAGCTTGGCAAGGCGCTCCTGGAGCTTCTCGCGGTCGTAGTCGGAGGTGGTCTCGTCGATCTGGCGGCGGATCTGCTTCACGCGGCCTTGGATCTCGGACGACTTGCCGGCGCCCTCGACGATCGTGGTGTTCTCCTTGTCGACCACGATGCGCTTGGCGCGGCCGAGGTCGCTGACCTGGAGGTTCTCGAGCTTGAGGCCGAGGTCCTCGGTGATGCAGCGGCCGCCGGTGAGGATAGCGATGTCCTCGAGCATGGCCTTGCGGCGGTCACCGAAGCCGGGCGCCTTGACGGCGCACACGTTCAGGGTGCCGCGGATCTTGTTGACCACGAGCGCGGCCAGGGCCTCGCCCTCGACTTCCTCGGCGATGACGAGGAGGGGCTTGCCGCCCTTGGCGACGGTCTGGAGCAGCGGGAGGAACTCCTGGAGGTTGGAGATCTTCTTCTCGT
>JBEGJD010000402.1:0-3863 GCA_041184765.1 Verrucomicrobiota bacterium
CCGCAGTTCGCAGTCGGCCGGCGGAAAAACCGGGAAGTCGTCCCGCGCGTCGAGGCGGACGCTCAGCTTGCCGGCGGCAAGGCTGGCGGAGCGCAGCACGAAACCACCGTGCTCGCGTCGCAAGGCGTGGTAGGACGCGCGGGGGGTGCGATCGGGCGCGACGAGTCCCCATTCGCGCCAGCCGTTGGGATTCGTCCCGACGTAGCGGCTGCGGTAGTCGTTGAAGCTCCAGACCGAGAGCCCGGACACGAAAGGCCGCGCGCGCGCGACCGCGAGCATCTCGCGAAACCAGTCGATGCGCTCGGTCTCGTCTCCGGCGAAGTCGTGGCGGAACCCGTACTCGGTGACCAGCAGCGGCTTGCCCGGATGACGGGCATGGGCGCGGTCGATGTTGGCAGCATTCTCGCGCGGCGTGCGGCCGTAGGTGTTCAGGCAGACGAAATCCACGAACGCCGACCCTTCATCCTCCGGCGACCTCAGCCCCGCCTTGGCCACGGTGTTGCTCACGAAGGTCACGGGTCGCGTGGAATCGAGCCCGCGGGTGAACGCCACCATGTCCTTCGTCCAGGCCACACCCTCCGGCGTGTCCGCCGCGTATTCGTTGCCGACGCTCCACGCCACGACGCTGGGATGATTCCAGTCTCGCTCCATCATCGCGGCGTGCAGCGCGCGGAACGTCGCGCGGCGTTGCTCCGAGGCGAGCATCCCCGCGGTGCCGCCCGTGTTTCCCGCCTCCGCGATGATCAACATCCCGTGGCGGTCGGCCCAGTCGAGCATCACGGTGGAGACCGGGTAATGGGCGAGACGCTGGAGGACGAAACCGCCCTCCTTCATAAGCTGGAGGTCCCGTGTGACGCCGGTCGCCGGCTGGTCCTGACCCCAATCCGGATGGCTGGCGTGCCAGTTGGCGCCGGCGAGACGCACCGCGTGGCCGTTGAGGAGCAGTTGCGCGCCGCGTGCCTCGAAGGTGCGCAGGCCGAAGTTCACCGGCTCCGCCGCGTGGTTCCCCGCTGTCGTCAGAGCCTGGTAAAGTACCGGCGCGTCGAGCTGCCAGAGGCGCGTCTCGGCCGGGGTTAGCTCGAACGCCAGCTCCGTCTCGGCCTCGCCTCCGGCGGGCACGGCGACGGTGGTCCTGGCAGTGCGTTCCGGCAGCGGCTTTCCCTCGAGGTGCAGCGCCGCCGACACGGGCGCCGTCACCGAGGCCGCACCCGCGTTGCGGACCTTGACCCGCACCCGCACCGCCGCGGTGCCGGCCCTGAGGTCCGGCCGCGCCTCGATCTTCTGGCGCGTGACGTGCACCGCGGGGAGGACGGTGAGCGCGACGTCGCGGATGATGCCGCCGTCGTCCCACCACGCGTAGACCTGCTCGGGCGGTTGCGCCGTGCCCCGTGCGCCCGGCATCGTCGTGGTGTCCCAGCGGTTGTTCGCCTGAACGACGAGCAGGTTCTCCGCCCCTGGTTTCAGGGCGGGCCCGGCGTCGAGGGAGAAAGGCACGTAAGCGAGCTCGTGCCCGCCGAGGGGCCGGCCGTTGAGCCACACGCGGGCACGAGCGAAGACCGCCCCGAAGTCGAGCCGCGCCACCTCGCCCGGCGCCACGGCCGGGGCCCTGAAGCGCAGCCGGTACCAGCCCGCGCCGACAAACCCGGCGAACCGGGGATCGTGCGACCACGTGTGCGGAACCTGCACCTGATCCCACACGCCGTCGCCGTAGGAGGGCGCGAACCACTGCGCGGATTCGCCGGCGCCCTGGTAGTCGGGGGTGAAACGCCAGGTGCCGTTGAGGGAAACGACGCGGGCCGGCGCGGGCGAGGCGGCCGGAGCACTCGCCGGGGCGGCGAGGAGGGCGAGGGGGATCAGCGTAAACCGGATGAGGCTCGGGATCATGGGGTGCGCCGTTGTTGGAGCTTTCCCGGGTGCGGTGCGAGCTTCGCGCGGCCGGCCGCGGCGTCGCCATCCGTGACGCGGGGCGGTTATTCCGGCCCGCGATGCAGGGTGACCTTCAGAAACGGTGCTCCGCGCTGATACGCCATGACGTCGGATCCCGGGCGAGAGTGAGCTGGGGTAGTAGCCCTCGTTGCAGAGATTCGAGAAGTTGAGGTTCCAAGTGATCGGGCAGCTGATGGGCTCGGGTGGGAGCCGATCCGCGCGTTCACGACCAAGCGCGGGTCGAGCACGTAAGAGCCGGGTTGGTTCGTCTCAAAGGCCTTGGCCTCGCCGCGGCAGATGGCTGCATGAGGAATCCGCGCGGGGACGGCGCGCGCAACCGCCGGTCAGGTGAAATCGTTCACCCGCGGTTGATCCGGGATTGCGCGCCGGCTTCCCACGCGGAAGTTTGCCGCCATGGAACTGAGCCGTCCCGCCGTTACGCTGAAGCAGGTCGCCGCGGCGGCCGGGGTTTCGCTGGCGGCGGTGTCCTACGCGCTGCGCGGCCACGGCAAGGTGGCTGTCGCGACAAGGCGCCGCGTCACGGCGGCCGCGCGCCAGCTGGGCTACCGCCCCAATCCGCGCGTCGCCAGCCTCATGGCCCACATCCGTCGCGGGCAGGCTGACCCCCGCGGCGAGCGGCTCGCCTTCATCTGGGTGCACACCACGCGCGCGGAGTCGCGCCGGATCCCCTATCTGCGCCAGTCCATCCGCGGCGCGCGACGGCGGGCCGCGCAGATCGGGTTCGGGCTCGAGGAATTCTGGACCGACGATCCGGGCATGACCCCGGCGCGTCTGGAGGCGATCCTGCGGGCACGGGGGATCGTGGGTGTGGTGCTGTCGCCCATCGCGACGGGCGAGCGCTCGCTCACGCTCGACTGGGATTGGCGGCATTTCGCCGCGGCGGCGATCGGCAACGTAACCTGGACACCCGAGCTGCACCACGCCGGCCACCACCATTACCTCGCGATGCGGCTCGCCCTCGAGGAACTCGGACGGCTCGGGCATCAACGGCCCGCGGCGCTGATCGAGGCCAAGAGCAGCGGGCGCGCGAAGCACGCGTGGGAGGCGGCTTTTCTCACCTTCGGGGGCGACGCGCGCGCGGCGGCGGGACGGGTACGTCTCGTCTCCGATCCGCGCGACCCGGAACTTGCCGCGTGGGTCCGTTCGGTCGGACCCGACGCCTTGATCGTGAGCGAGACCGGCCTGCTGGCGGCCCCCGGTCTCGCGGCCGAGGTCCGTCGCCGGCGGTTGCGCGTCGTCACGCTTTACTGGAGCCGGACCGACTCGGCCGGACTCTGCGGGGTGGACCAGTCCCACGACCAGATCGCGGCGCACGCGGTGGACCTCGTCGCCGCTCAGCTCAACAGCAATGAATTCGGCGTCCCCGCCTTCCCCCGTCTCATGCTTTTCCCCGGCCGCTGGGTGGCGCCGCGGGCCGGCGCCCCTCAGCGGTAAATCCAGTAGCGCTTGCTCTGTTCCTGGTAGACGCGGGCCTGCTCGCGCCATTGCGCGAGCCACTTCTCGACGTCGACCTGCGCGCCGCGGGCCACGATGTCGTCGAAGAACGCCTGCGAGCCCATGTGGCGCAGGAACCCGCTGACGTCGCGGTTCGGGCCCGGTTTGAACGGGTTCTGAGGCGAGAATTTGCACGCCAGCTTCATCATCCAGAAGTTAAGCTCCACCGGGCGCCACGCCTCCGGATCGGTGATCTGGATGTAGATGCCGTTGCCGTTTTTGCCGGTCTTCGTGTTCGGCATCGTGATCTTCTGGAAGCGGATGCCGGGGAGCTTCGATTGGATGGCCGCCAGTTCCTTTTCCAGCGCCTCGAGCGGCACGCGTTTGTGCGAGAGCCCGCGGAACGGGTGCGCGGGGCCGACTCCCGTGCGGAAGCCGAGGTCGAAGTTCACCTTGGGGTTCGGATCAAAGTACGACCCCAG
>JBEGJD010000403.1:0-7876 GCA_041184765.1 Verrucomicrobiota bacterium
ATGATCACGGCGATCTTCCACCGGTGGGTCGAACTGCGCCGGCAACGACTTTTGCCGGAGCGTTTCACTGTTCTGGCAGTCACGAGCGAGCAGGACCGCGCGGGCCTTCCTCCGGCGGCCGCGGTGCACGTCATCCCGAACGGATTCGAACGCCCGCTGCTGGAACCGCACCGGCGTCCCGCCGTGCCCCCTCGCCTGGGATTCATCGGGCTCCTCGATCACGAACCAAACCGGGAGGGGCTCGCCTGGTTCTGCCGGCATTGCTGGCCTCAGATCAGCGCGCGGATGCCCGGCGCGCGCTTACGTCTCGTCGGCACCGGCACGGACGGCCCGCTGCGCCCGACGGCCGCAGGGATCGACGGCCTCGGCTGGCTGGCGAATCCCGCGGCAGAGATGGCCACCTGGAGCGCGCTCGTCGTTCCGATCCGCACCGGGGGCGGCACCCGGATCAAGATCCTCGACGGCTTCAGCCGGATGTGTCCGGTGATTTCGACGACGTTCGGCGCCCGTGGCCACGATGTGGCGCACGGTCAGGAGCTCCTCCTGGCGGATTCGCCCCGCTCGTTCGTCCAGGCCTGCGTGCAGGTTTCCCTCGATCCGGTTGGCGCCACCGCGATGGCCGACCGCGCGTGGCGACGGTTCCTCCACGAGTGGACGTGGGACGCGATCACCCCGCGGGTCTGGAGCGCCGCCGAGGACTGCCTCCGTCGCTCCGGTCAAGCGCCCGCCGCCCCAGTACTGTCCTGAAGCATCCACCGTTTTCACCTCCATGCCTGAACTCACCGCACCACCACGCCCGGCTTCCACCGGCGCTCACTCCCAAAGCTCACCGGCGACCGACACCGCCACCTCTCCGCGGCCCGAGACCGCGCTCCAATCCGAGACGACCGTGACCACCGTCTGCGTCGTCGGCCTCGGCTACGTCGGTCTGCCCCTCTCGCTGCAGTTCGCCGGCAGCGGGCTGCGGGTGATCGGGCTCGACGCGGACGCATCCAAGGTCGAGGCCCTCAACCACGGCCGCAGCTACATCCGACACGTCTCCTCCTCGGCCATCCAGTCGGCGGTCGCCTCGCGCCGTTTCCTCGCGTCCGGCGAATGGACACGGGTGGCGGAGGCCTCCGCCGTCGTGATCTGCGTGCCGACCCCGTTGAACCGCAATCGCGAGCCGGACCTTTCCTGCGTGCTAAACACCGGGCGCTCGATCGCACCTCACCTGCGGCCGGGCACGCTGGTGGTCCTGGAGTCCACGAGCTTCCCGGGCACGACCGACGAGGACCTGCGCAAGGTGCTTGAGGAGGGATCCGGCCGCACGGCCGGCCGGGACTTTCATCTGGCCTTCTCACCGGAGCGCGAGGATCCGGGTAATCCCGGCGGCGGCGTCGGAGCCATCCCGAAGGTCGTCGGCGGCTACACGCCCGCCTGCCTTGAACGCGCCCTCGCGCTCTACGGACGCGCGATCCGCACCCTGGTGCCGGTCTCTTCCTGTCGTGTGGCGGAGGCGGCCAAGTTGCTGGAAAACACCTTCCGCAGCGTGAACATCGCTTTGGTCAACGAGCTGAAGCTCGTCTACGACGCGATGGGGATAGACATCTGGGAAGTCATCGCGGCCGCCCGCACGAAACCCTTCGGTTTCATGCCGTTTTACCCCGGGCCCGGCCTCGGCGGACACTGCATCCCGATCGATCCCTTCTACCTCACATGGAAAGCGCGCGAGTTCGGGCGCCACACGCGCTTCATCGAACTAGCCGGCGAGATCAACACCGCCATGCCCGAGCACGTACTCGCGCGCGTCGCCGAGGCCCTTAACCACCGCCGGCGCGCCCTCAACGGCAGCCGCGTGCTGGTGCTCGGCTTGGCGTATAAGCCTGACGTCGACGACGAGCGGGAGTCGCCGAGCTACGTGCTCATGGAGGGACTCCGGCGGCGTGGCGCCGAGGTGGGCTACCACGACCCGTTTATCCCCGTGATCCGCCCGACCCGCGAGCATTCGCAATGGGCGGGAACCCGCTCGCTGCCGTGGACGCGCGACATCGTCTCACGTTGCGACGCCGTGGTCATCGCGACCGCGCACTCCGGGGTGAACTACCGCGAACTCGTCGCCTGGGCGCCATGCATCGTGGACACCCGCAACGCGCTCGCGACGATTCCCGCCCGGCCGGGACAAGTCTGGAAAGCCTGACGCCATGCTCCGCGCGCCCTCCGCGGCGCGGCCCGCGTTTCTCGCCGCCGCACTCCTGCCCACCGCCGCATCCGCCTTCGCACAAGTGGTGCCCGCCACGTGGAATCCCGAACCACCCGGGGGCTCGGTGGTGATCAATCCGTTCCGCGAAAGCGGTACCGGATCGCGTCCCCCCCTCGGCGAGGCGGGCCGCTTCGGCCTGCATCCGCCTGCACGGGTGCGAGTACTGCGCGGCGACGGCTTCGCGCTCGCGGCGCTGCCGGCACAGGAAACCTCAATCCTCACGGCCGAGCCTGGAATTCTGGCCCGCCTCGGGAAGCGCTGGCGGGCTGACTACACCGCCACTTGGACGCGGTATTCGAACCCCGTTTTCACCGATACCTTCGATTCGTCGCTGGTGCTCGCCGGCGAGCATAACGCGGGACTATGGCGACTGCAGGAACAGGCCCGCTTCGAGTCGTCAACCACCCTGCTGATCGAGACCGCCGCGCAAACCCGCACCCGTCGCCGCGGGGGCCATCTGGCGTTTGAGCGCGATATCGGCCGCGGAAATCTCATCGACGCGACCCTCGAGCATACGCGGACCCGGCTCACCACCGTGGGCGCGGTCAGCGCTCCGTTGGCTCCCCTCTGGCAGGAGTCCGCGGCGCGCGCTCGTCTGACGCGCCGGCTCGCGCCGGAATTCCACGGCTCGGCGTTCGTTCACCTCGGCCGCACCGACGCCGCGCAAAGCGATTCCGAACACCTCCGGCCCGGCCTCGGGCTTCGCTGGCGCGCTGGCGAACGCGTGCAACTGGGGGCCGAATACTCGCGGGAAATTCGCCGTTTCCGCGAGGAACCCCGCCGCTCGGTCCATACCGATGTGATCGGCGTGCGCGGAGAGTACTCGCCCGGCTCGGCGACCAGGTTCGCCGTCGAGACCGGCAGGACGGTGACTCCTTCGTTCCTGCCGGGTGAGGTCAACCGCCAGAGCCTCGTGCGCGCGTCCCTGCGCCAGCGTCTGCTGGGCCGACTGCACTTCGATGCAACGTGGGTCCGCCGACACCAGGACTCCTTGCCGACAGTGTATACCACCGTTTCCGCCCGCACCGACCGGTCCCACACGATCGACCTGAACCTTTCCTGCGGAATTCTCCGCCGTCTCAACTTTTCCCTTCTGCACCGGAGCACGCGGAACACATCCTCATTCGCGGGCTACGGATTCCGAAGCCGCCAATACGGCGCGGAGCTCAGTGCGCGCTTCTGAACCACTGGGAAGGAACCGCCTGGCGGGAATGGCCGCGGTGGTCGTCACATTGCCTTTCCTGCCTGCTTTGGCGGAGGCCTTCCGCCTTACGCAGGCGAACGGGCTGCAGAATTACACCCCGCTGGTTCCGCTGATCGCAGCCTATCTCGGATGGAAGGGATCTACGGGTTCAGCGGGAGAAAGACGTTCTCCATCGGCAGTAGGACTTCGTCGGAGAGCGGCCGCGGAAGACCCGCGGGAGCAGCCGCATCTACATAGAAGCACTTGGTTCCGCTTCTCGGAACCCGACGTGGCACTGAAGATCGCGGCACCCTCGACGGCTGCGGCAGCGCTGGTGGCGGCCCGCTTCGCGACCGATCCCGCGCTCGCCGCGGGCCTGCGCGTGGTCGCATGGATTGGGCTGCTCGCCGGCGTGCTCGGCTTAACGCTTGGCCGCAAGGGATTCGCCCGCTGGAGGCTGCCGGTATTGTTGCTCATCTTCCTCGCGCCGCTACCACCCGCGGTCGTCGCCGCCTGTGAGCAAATGTTCCAGCACGGGTCGGCGGTCTGCGCGCGGCTACTGCTTGAAGCGTACGGCACGCCGGTCCACCTCGACCGGCTAACGCTGCACCTGCGCGGCATGACTCTTTGGGTCGCACCGGAGTGCAGCGGGCTAAGGTCCAGCCTTGTACTGCTCTTCCTGACTGCGATCGCCGCCGGCACGTTACTGCGCACACCCCTCGCCCGCGTCACGCTGATCGCGGCCGTCGCACCCATCGCGATCGCGCGCAACGGACTGCGAATCTTCGTGATCGGCTCGATGTGCGCGGAGCAGGGACCGGCTGCGCTGGACTCGCTGCTCCACCGCCAGGGCGGCCCCGTGTTTTTCGCCCTCTCACTCGTACCCTGGACCTTCCTCCTCCTGGTGCTCTGCCGGCGCGAGAACGCCGCGTGCCGTCCGGCTTCCGTCTCCCAAGAAAAATGAATTCGAACCGATTCCTCCCGGCGCTGTTGGTATTATCCCTGTTGCTTGTTGCCGGCTGCTCTCGAGAGCAGCGCACCACCAGGATCCTCGCCGCGGTCGACCGCCACCTCGCCGGCGGCGATCTCGTGGCAGCGGAAATCGAATGCCGGAACTTACTCCAACTGGATCCCACCCACGCTGGCGCGCTGCGGCGCCTCGGGCTGATTTACTGGGATCAGGGGCGGGAACTACGGGCCGTTCCGCTCCTGCGCGCCGCGCTCAACCTCGACGCGACGGACGCCACCGCCCGCCTCCGTCTGGCGCGCTTTCGTCTTTCGTGTGGCGACCCGGCCGGCGCCGCCGAGGAGTCCGCGGCGGTATTGCGCACGCAACCCGCCGATCCTGAGGCCCCGATTATTTTTGCCACTGCCACCGCGCCCGACGCCGACGCGCAACGGCGGGCGCGGGATTTGCTCCACGGGTTGCCCGAAACCGCGTCCGCCCCGGTACTCGTGGCGCTCGGCATCATCGACCTGCGCGCGGGCCGGACCGCGGCGGCCGAAGCGGCATTCCACCACGCGCTGCGGGCCGACCCAAGCTTCGCCCCCGCCCACCACGCGCTTGGCATGTTTTACTGGCGCCAAGGCGATCTGCCCGGTGCCGAAACCGCCTTGCGTCGCGCCGCCGAGACCGGATCCGCGTATTCGCCGTACCCGGAGCGTTACGCGCGGTTTCTTCTACTCACCGGACGAATTGATCAGGCGGTGCGGGTGGCGGAAGCGGCGACGACACGAACCCCGGATCATATCCCCTCTTGGATCACCCGGGCCGACTGCGCCTCCGCCCAGCGCGACCTCGCGGGCGCGGAGGCGCACCTCAAGGAAGCCCTGCGGCGTGATCCCGGACATCCCGCAGCCCTCTCCGCGACGGCGAAGCTGGCCCTGGCTCGCGGAGATCCGACCAACGCCGTTGCGACTTTGGAACGCCTGCGGGCCCTTCATCCTGGTCTGCCGCAGGCGGGATACGAACTGGCCCTTGCTTCGCTCGTCGCCGGCGACACGGGACGCGCCCTCGCGCTGCTTGACGAAGTGATCAAGGCAGCCCCCGCGCTCCGGGAGGCAGCACTCGCGCGGGCCGAACTCAGCTTGCGTCGGGGCGATCACACGTCGGCGGCGGCGATCCTGGAGCCCATGGTGCGCGATAATCCGGACCTTCCCGCCGCGCGGGCGCTGCTGGCCGCCGCGCTCTGGGGTCAAGGACGGCCCGACGAGGCGGTGGCGCTATGTCTCGAACTCGAGCGCGCCCAGCCTGGTTTACCGCAGGCGCCGTACTGGCGCGGAATCATTCTGGCCAGTCAGGGAAAAATCGACGACGCCCGCGCCGCTCTGGAGAAGGCACTCACCCTCGCCCCGGGCGATCATGCGGTCGTGGAACGACTCGTCGAACTCGAGCTTGCCGCCAAGCGACCCGACTCCGCGCGTCGCCTCCTCGAAGTCGAACTGGAGCGCACGCCGCCAAGACTCGAACCTGCCTTGCTTTTGGCCCGGGTAAACGCGCTGTCCGGGCGGCCGGCGGCCGCGGACGAAGTTTTGTCCTCCGCAACCCGCCAGCATCCGAATTCCCCGGTGGCTCACTACGCATTGGCCCTGCTGCGCCACACCCAGGGAAGGAAGAATGACGCGCTGCCTCCCGCCCGGCGGGCGCTCGAATTGCAGCCGCGTTCCGTGGCCGCCGCCCTCCTCGTGGCCGAATTGGAAGAGGCAAACGGCGATCAAATTGCGGCGCGGGCCGCATACGAAACGGTCGTGGCGCTTCGTCCCGACGAACCCGCCGCCCTTTCGGCCCTCGCTCGCCTCCTGCTCGTTCCACCAACCGATCTGGATCGAGCGCTGCGCCTAGCGGAACGGGCGCGCGCGTTACGACCCGACGACCCGGTCACCGCAGGTGCGCTTGGCACCGCCTTGAACCGCCGGGAAGACGCGGCTCGCGCCCTGCCCCTGCTTCGCACGGCGACCGCCGCGCTTCCTCGCGATGCCCGTCTGCAGGCGGAGCTTGCCCGCGCCCTGCTCTTCCGGGGCGACGAAACGGCGGCCCGCGCCGCTTACCGAACTGCACTGGACCTGGGCTCCCTGCCCGACGGTGGTGAAACCGCACGCGAGGATCTGGCGGTGCTCGCCTTACCGACCGACCCGACACCGACCAACGCGGAGCCGTTTCTCTCCCGCCGCTTGGCCAACGGCAACCGCGACCCCGCCACCCGAATCCGTGTCGCGTCGATCCTTTTGCAACGCGGAGACACCGCGCCGGCTTTGGTCCACGCGGAAGCCGCGTTGGCCATCAATCCCGCGCATCCTGCCGCGGCGCTGCTCGTTGCGCGGATAAACGCCGCGCAAGGACAAGCCGGACGGGCGGTCGAAGTCTTGAAGGCAGCCCGCGCGAACGCCCCCGAGGCTGCCTCGCTTACCCGCATGCTCGGCCGTCTCGTGCTCGATCACGGTGTGGACCACCCCTGGGCACTTAGCCTGCTGCAGGAGGCTTCCCGGCAGGAGCCGGGTGACCGCGACGGCGAGTTTGATCTCACCCGCGCGCTTTACGCCAACGGACGGCTGAAGGAAGCGCTGTCGAGACTGGCCTCCCCGCCGACGGATTCCTCCGTCTGGTCTCGCACCGCTGAACAAGAGGCTTTCTCCCTGTGGGCCCGCAGCGCGGAAGAAAACCCAGCCGTTCCCGGCAACGGAGAGACCACGCTACGCCTCGAGGAAGGCAAAAAGCTGCCGACGCCGCTGCTGTGGCTCCACACACGCGCGGCGCTGAGGCGCGGCGATCGTGAGGCGGCGGAGCGATGCTGCGCTGATTTGGTGCGGGCGTGGCCGCATTTCCACCCCGGCCTCGCGCACGCCGCATCGCTGTACGCTGCTTCCCCGAAGCCCCCGGAATATCTCCGGGAAGCGGTCTCACGCTTGGTTGGTGATTCCGCGGCGGCACCGAAGGCGCGCCGCGATGCGGGGCTCATTCTCTGCCGCCTTGGCGAGCACGCCCGTGGCGCCGCCGCCCTGGAGTCCACATTACGGGAGAATCCCGACGATTCCGAAGCCTTGGTGGAACTCGGTCGCGCGTGTCTCGCGCTCGGCCGCATGGATGAGGGTCGTTCCTTCCTGCGTCGTGCCCTCGCCGCCGATCCGCCGGCCTCTCTTGCCGCCGCCGCCCGTTCCGCGCTCGGGGCCGCGAATTAAGCCATGTCGTTCACGGCTCCCTTTTCCTTGGCCGCGGCCGCGCAACGCGAGTATCGCGGCAAACAGCGCGAAACCGGCCGCGGCCAGAGAAAAGGGAGCCGTGAACGACATGGCTCAATTCGCGGCCCCGAGTGCGGAACGGGCGGCGGCGGCAAGGGAGGCCGGCGGATCGGCGGCGAGGGCACGACGCAGGAAGGAACGGCCCTCATCCATGCGGCCGAGCGCGAGACACGCGCGACCGAGTTCCACCAAGGCTTCGGAATCGTCGGGATTCT
>JBEGJD010000404.1:0-3612 GCA_041184765.1 Verrucomicrobiota bacterium
CCACCGGCTTCCTCCGTATGGGCCCATGGGAACTCACGGGGATGGAGGTCGCGAAGGTCGCCCGGCAGCGCTTCCTCGACGATGTCACCAACAGCGTGGGCGAGACCTTTCTCGGCCAACCGCTGCAATGCGCGCGTTGCCACGACCACAAGTTCGACCCGGTGCCCACGCGCGACTATTACGCGATCCAAGCGGTGTTCGCGACGACCCAGCTGGCGGAAAGGCCGGCGGCTTTTCTTCCGCAGGAGAACACCTCAGGTTTCGAGGAAAGGAAATATCTCGAGCAACGGCGGGAGGATCATCTGGCCGCGCTCCGGCGCCTCGACGAGCGCATGCTGGCGAACGCAACGGAATGGTTTCGCGCCAAGGGACGCGATCCGGCGCGGTGGGAAGCCGCGGTGGCGCAGGCGCGCAAACAGGAACGCACCAAGCAGCGGCGCGAATTCGAAGGCGTGTTCGCCGCCGCCCGCTCAGTCCTGATGCGCCAGAAGGTGTCCGAGGACGAGTTCCCGCCGAAGCTCGTCGGCCTCACCCCGCAGGAATACGGCGAGGAACGCGTCGCCCGGAAAGGGCTTGAGCGCCTTCGCTGGGAACTCGAGCGCTATGACCCAGTCGCGCTGGCCGTCTACAACGGACGCACACCCGAGGTGAAGTCGGTCAACGCGCCCGTGCGCGTGCCGAACTCCCGGCTCGAGGCCGGCGAGTTGGAGGAAACCTGCATCCTCACCGGCGGTGACCCGTTCTCCCCGGGCGCGCGCGTTTCACCCGGAGTACTCAGCGTGTTAGGCAACATCAGGACCGATCCCGTGCCGGAGGCCATCGACGGACGTCGCCGCGCGCTTGCCGACTGGGTCTCCAGTCCCGTCAACCCGCTCACGGCGCGCGTGATCGTGAACCGGGTATGGCAATGGCACTTCGGCCGTCCCCTCGCCGCCAACCCCAACAACTTCGGCGTGAGCGGCGGCAAACCCTCCCACCCCGCGCTGCTCGACTGGCTCGCGGCGACGTTCGTCGAGAGCGGCTGGTCGCTGAAACACCTGCACCGCCTGATAGTGACGAGCGCCGTGTACGCGCGGTCCTCCGCCCATCCGGACCGGAAGACGGCGGCCGAAAAGGATCCCGCCGGCACTGCCCTCGCGGCCTTCCCGCTCCGGCGTCTGAGCGCGGAGGAACTGCGCGACGCGATGCTCGCAGCCTCCGGTGAGCTCAACCGCGCGATCGGCGGCATCCCGAACCGCCCCGAGATCAACCCCGAGGTCGCGCTGCAGCCACGTCAGGTCATGGGAACCTTCGCCGCCGCGTGGGTCCCGAACGCCCTGCCAGCGGAGCGCCACCGCCGCAGTCTCTACGCGCTCCGCATCCGCGGGCTGCCCGATCCCGCGATGGAGGTCTTCAACCAACCGGGGCCGGATTTCTCCTGCGAGAAGCGCGACGCGTCCACCATCACGCCTCAGGTCTTCAGTCTGTTCAATGGCGCCGCCAGCCACGCCCGCGCCCTCGCGCTCGCCGCCCGAGCAGTGACCGAGTCCGCCGACGACGCCGGCGCCGTCGCGCGTTGTTTCGCGCTGGCGCTCAGCCGTGCTCCTTCCCCGGAGGAATTGGCGACCTGCCTCACCCACTGGAAGGAGATCATCCCGCTCGCCTCCGAGGCGCCGGCCGCGCCGCGTCCGCCGGCGGAGGTGCGTCGCGAAGCGGTCGAGGAGAACACCGGCGAGCGCTTCGCCTTCACCGAGCGACTCCACGCCGCCGCGGATTTCAAACCCGACCTCGCCCCGGCCGACGTGCCCGCGCGGACGCGCGCGCTGGCCGACCTCTGCCTCGTGCTGTTCAACGGCAACGAATTCACCCACGTGGAATAAACCGCCCGCCCCATGAGCTCCTATTTCCCCTGCGCCGGCGGCCGCGCCCTGCACGCCCCCACCCGACGTGATTTTGTCTACGGTCTCGGTGCCAGCCTCGGCAGCGTGGCCTTCAGCGCCCTGCTCGCTGCGAATGCCGGCGCAACCTCCGCGGCCGGACCCCGCCCCGGTCCGCTGGCGCCGCGCCCCCCGCACCGCGCCGCGAAGGCCAAGTCCTGCATCTTCCTCATGATGGAGGGTGGTCCATCGCACTTGGATACCTTCGACCCAAAGCCGGCGTTGGATCGCCTGCACCTCAAGGAGTTCACCCGCGAGGGCCGCGAGAAGTCGGCGATGGAGAGCGGCAAACGCTACTACGTCCGCAGTCCTTTCCGTTTCCGCAAGGCCGGCGCCAGCGGCGCCGACATGGCGGAGAACTGGGAGCATCTCGCGAAGGTGGCCGACGACCTCTGCTTTTACCGCGGCTGCCAGGTCGACAGCGTCAACCATCCCACCGCGATGTACCAGATGAACACGGGCAACCGCTTCGGCGGCGACCCGGGGATCGGTGCGTGGGTGACCTACGGCCTCGGCTCGTTGAACCAGAACCTACCCGGCTTCGTCGTGCTGCCCGAGGTTTCCTATCCGCAGGGCGGCGCGCCGAATTGGGGCAGCGGTTATCTGCCGGCGGTTTTCCAAGGCACGCCGCTGCGCGCGAAGGGCGCGCCTATTTTGGATCTGGCTCCGCCCGCCGGCGTTTCGCCGGAGAGGCAACGCCGCAACCTCGACCTGCTCGCCCGCCTCGATTCCGCGCACGCGTCGCGCCATCCGGGTGCCGACGCCCTCGCCGCGCGGATGGAGAGCTACGAGCTGGCGTTCCGCATGCAGATGGAAGTGCCGGGCGTGCTCGATCTCGCCGGCGAGGATGCCGCCACCCGCGAGCTCTACGGCATCGGCAAGGAGCCCACCGACGCGTTCGGACGGAAATGCCTGCTCGCGCGGCGGCTGGTGGAACGCGGCGTGCGCTTCATCCAGCTCTACAACGGCACCTGGGACAGCCACGACTACATCGAGCGCGCGCACGGCAACTTGGTGCGCGGCGTCGACCAGCCTATCGCCGGGCTGATCGCCGACCTCAAGCGCCGTGGCCTGCTCGAAAGCACGCTGGTCGTGTGGTGCGGGGAGTTCGGCCGCACGCCCGACAACGGCGTGCGCGGCGGCACCGCCTACGGCCGCGACCACAACCCCAAGGCGATGACGATCTGGATGGCGGGCGGCGGCGTGAAGGCCGGTCACACCATCGGCGCCACCGACGAGACCGGCATGGAGGCGGTCGACCGCGTGCACCACGTGCGCGACCTGCACGTGACGCTGCTCCATTTGCTCGGGCTCGATGACAACCGCCTGACTTACTACCACGGCGGTCGCTTCAAGCAGCTGAGTCAGTTCGGCGGCACGGTGATCAACGAGCTGATCGCCTGAGCGGCCGGCCTACCGGAAGTTTTCCGCGCTGGCAGTCTGCGACCTTGCGCGAACCGCTCACGCCGCGGCAGACTCCTGGCGTGATCACCCCATCCCGCCCTATCCTCGCCCTGCTCGTCGCGCTCGCCGTCCCCGCGCTACGCGCCCACGAGGTCGCCACTGAAATGCTGCAGGCCGCCGCGCAATTCCGGGCATCGCTCGATACCGCACAGTTGAAGCAGGCGACCTATCCGCTGACCGACGCGGAGCGGGAGAACTGGAACTTCGTGCCGATCGCGCGGCAGGGACTTCC
>JBEGJD010000405.1:0-3543 GCA_041184765.1 Verrucomicrobiota bacterium
ACTTCGAGATCGAGAAGCAGCCCACCGGAAAACGCGTCTGCGACGGGCATTGTTCCTACACGCTCGTGACGCTCGCCACGGGGCGTTCGACCCCGATCCCCGAGGACGTCCGCGCGAAGTATTCGATCTGAGTTAAGCCGAGGACCTCCCGCGGCTCAGACTCCAACCGTTTTTTCCAATGCGAGACCGGCGATCCCGCGGCGGAAGGCCGCGGCCATCGCAGCCGAAGAGAAATGGTTTTCCGCGGCGGCACGGCCGGCACGGGCGAGTTCCGCCCGTCGCACCGGGTCGCGCAGCAGGTCGCGCCAAGCGCGGGCGAGCGCCGCGGGGTCGCGCGGCGGCACGCAGAAACCTCCGCCGCCCGCGGCGATCAACTCCGGGAACGCGGCCGACTGCGGTTGCACCACCGGCACACCGCACGCCATCGCCTCGACGACATAGAGACCGAACGCTTCCGCGTAGGTCGCGGGCACCGAGAACAGCGAAAGTCCGCGCAGGAAGGAGATCTTCTCCTCGCGGGAAATGTTTGGCGACCACGTGACCCGCGCGGCGAGTCCAGCCGATTCAATCCGCGCCCGCAGCCGGCGGAGGAGCGGCTCGTCGCCGGCGGTTGCCGCGCCCGCGAGGTGCAGCCGCGTCTCACGATCCCCCAGCTCGCCGGCCAGATGCAGGAACGCGTCGACCATCACCTCGATTCCCTTTTCACGGCACATGCGCGCGAGGTAACCGACGGTCGAGGTGGCCGGCGGGGATTCGGCGGCCGCGTAACCTTCCAGCTGGATTCCGTTGAAAACCACCTTCACCCGATCGGCGGCAAGGCCGAGACGGCGCACCATCAGGTCAGCGTAGAAACGACTGGGCGAAAGGATGAGATCCGAGGCGCGCAGGGTACCCGCCATGGCCTCCCAGCATTGCGTGCGGAATGGCTCCGGGAGTCCGTCGAGGAAGGTGTCCTCACCCTGGAAGAACGTCACCACGGGCGCGCCGAGCCGGCGCTTCAGCGGCTCCGCGAAGCCCGCGAGCAACGCGGTGGAAAGGCACACGACGTCGGGGCGCTCGGTGTGCTCCAACCAGCCCATGAGTTTCTCCAGCTCCTTGCCGAGGCGACTAGAACCGACGTTGAACATCTCGAGCGTCATCTCGCCGTGGTCGCGCGCCGAGGTCATGTGGCTGTGGCGAGCGGCCCAGCGCAGCAGGCCGGTGGAGTTGAGCAGGCGGTCGACGAAGGCCGGCGTGCGGCGGAAGAGCGGCACCTTCTGCTGCAGATAGACATTGATGCCGCCGAAGAAGACCGGGACGCGCGCGGAGCCCGGCAGAGCCTCCTCGTCGAGCGTGTGCGGCAAATACATGGGCGCCATCGTCACGTCGTCGCCGGCGCGGTGGAGCTCACGCGCGAGGGCGTTGTCCCGCATGCAGGCGCCGCAGTAGTAGCTGCCGGTGCCGGGCGTCAGGAAGACGATCTTCACGGTCGGAGGCTTGGGCGACAGCGGCCGCGTGTCGAGGTCACGGCGCCGGTTCAGCGCGCGGGGGCCGGGCCGGCGCGCACGGCGAACACCGTGCCCTTCTCGCCGCCGACCACGATGATATTTTCCCCGAACGCGGGCGAGGCCGTCAGCGCCTCCCCGAGCTCGAGCCGCCAGAGCTCCGTGCCCGCGGCTAGTTCCGCCGCGTAGAGCCGGCCATCGGCCGAGCCGAAGACCACGGCGTCACTAAAAAGGATCGGGGCGCCCTCGACGCGTCCGCCGGTGCGGAATTTCCACACCGCCTCTCCCTTCAGGCGGTCGATGGCGTGGAGACTTTTGTCGCGCGAGCCGATCAGCACCAAGCGCTCGTTCACCGCCGGCGAACTGAAGAAGGGCATCGCACGGTCCTGATATTTCCACGCCACTGTGCCGGCGGCGACGTCAAACGCGACCGTCTGGTTCGCGTAGTTCCCGCAGAACGCCATCGTCCCGAAAGTGCCGATCGAGGCGGGGATATAGGCCTCGGCGTCGATCGTGCGCACGACCTGGCCGTCGGCGAGCCCGACCACATGCAGCTGGGCGTCGCAGCCGCCAAACACCACGAAGCGTCCGTCCACGATCGCCGGCGCGCCGTTGATGTAATTGCCTGTCGCGTAGCTCCACACGACGCGGCCGTCGGCGGCGTCGAGCGCGCGGGTCGTGCCGTCGTAGCCGTTCACGAGCACCCAGTCGCCGGGGCCGGCGGGATTGCGGACGAGCGTCGCGCCGGAGCTGATCTTCTCGTCGGTGGCGAAGGTCCAGACGACCGCGCCGGTGTCGGCCGCGAGGGCGTAGAGTTTGCCGTCGTTGGAACTGAGGTACACGCGACCGCCGCCGACGGCAGGGGCGGCATTGACGGCGTCCTTGGTTTCAAAGGACCAGACTTCGCGGCCGGTGGCAGCGTCGAGGCAGTGCAGGCGGCCCTTGTCGCTGCCGATGAACACGCGGCCGCCGGCGATCGCGGCCTCGGCGTTGACAGGGCCCGGCGCCGTGAACGTCCAGGCGACGGCCGGTTCGCGCGGCACAGGAGCGGCGGAGGCCCCGGTGAGGGCGGGTCCGCCGCGGGTCATCGGCCACGCGGTGGCCTTGGGCGCAGGCGGAACCTTGGGCGCGGCGGCGGGCTTATCCCCGCAGCCGGTCAGCGCCAGAACCAGCGCGGCCGCGATCAGGCAAAGGCGCGGAAACGCGCGGCGGGGATCAGGTCTCGATGCCGGAGGCACGCCGGTAGAGTGAGATGAAATCCTCCCGCTGCAACGGACGCGGATTGAATTTACCGGTCCACTGCCGCGTGGCGTCGTCGGCGAGGAGCGCGAAGTCGGAGGCGGGGTCGAGGGCCGGAAAACGGCAGCGGCGCACGAGGCTCTCCAGCCATTGCTGAAGCGGCAGGTCCGAAACCTTGAGCAGACGCAGGAGCGCGCCGAAGTGCGCGTACGTCTCGGCGGCGGCCGGCACCACGGCGTTGAAGCGCATCACGTGCGGCAGCATCGTGCCAACGGCGCGTCCGTGGACCACGCCGAGCCTCGCCGTCAGGGGATTGGCGGAGGCGTGGGCCGCGCCGAGCATGCTGTTCTCGATGGCGGTTCCCGCCAGGGCGGCGCCGAGCAGCATGTGGGCGCGGTCATCGTCGGTGGGTCGACCGTCGACGACGCGGTCGATGGCGGTCGCGAGGTGGCGGAAGGCGCCCTCAGCATAAATCCGCGAGAGCGGATTAGCCTTGGTGCAGACCGCCGACTCGATCGCATGCGTGAGCGCGTCGATACCGGAGAGCAACGCGGCGGAGTGTGGCAGCGTGGCGGTGAGATCCGGGTCGAGGATGGCCACCGCGGGCAGCGCCTTGGGATCGCCGCAGGCCATCTTCTCGTGGGAGCCGTCGCGGCTGATGAGAGCGTAGGACTGCGTCTCGCTGCCGGTGCCGGCGGTGGTCGGGATGGCGATGAGCGGCAGCATCGGGCGCGAGGCCTTGCCGTAGCCGTGGTAGTCGCGCATCGCGCCGCCGTTCGTGAGCAGAAAGTTGCCGGCCTTGGCCGTGTCGAGGCTGCTA
>JBEGJD010000406.1:0-6831 GCA_041184765.1 Verrucomicrobiota bacterium
GGGGGCGGCCGCGACCGGGGAGGCGGGCAGCGCCGGGTTGACGGCCGAGGACAGCGAACGCGGCCAGAAGCCGATGAAGAGCAGCGCCGCGAGCAGCACGAGGGCGGGAACACGCTCGGACCAGCGGAGATCCGCGGGCGGCTGGCGCGTGGCGACCTCGTTCATGCGCTCGGTGGCGGGGCCGAAGAAGACGCGGGCCGCGGCGCGAAGGCCGTAGATGGCGGAGATCACCACCCCGGCGACGGCGAGGGTGGTGATGAGCGGTGAGTACTTCCAGAGGGCCACGAAGATCGCGAGTTCACCCCAGAAGTTGGCGAAGCCCGGCAAGCCGATGCTGGCGAACGTCGCGGCGACGAACAGGGCCGCGAGCACCGGCGCCTGCCGCGCGAGCCCGCCCATCTCGTCGAGGGCGAAGGTCTGCGTCCGATGATGGACACAGGTGGCGAGTTGGAAGAGCAGCGCGACCGATAAGCCATGGGCGACCATCATCAGGATCACGCCCCCGACACCCACCGCGGAACCCGCGGCGATGCCGAGGAACGCATAGCCCATGTGCATCACCGAGCTGCAGCCGATCATCTGCTTGAGGTCCCGCTGGGCGATCGTGACGAAGCCGACGATCAGGACGTTGCCTATCACCGCGAGCCAAGCGAGCGCCGAGGACCAATGGGCATGGCCGGCGGGCAGCAGCGGCAGCGCGACCTGGATCAGCGCGTAGAGGCCGAATTTCTTGAGCACGCCGGCGTGAAGCATGGCGTTGGAGCTCGGCGCGGCCCCGTAGCCGAGCGGCGCCCAGGTGTGGAGCGGCCAGAGCGACACCAAGATGCCGAGACCGAGCGCGAGCAGGCCGAACAAGTCACGTTGCACCGTCTCCGCCAGTGGGAAGCGCGCCAGGTGTTCGCGGAGCGCGATGAGATCAAAGGTGTTCGCGCCGCTCCGGGCGTAGAGAGCGATCAGGCCCAGGAGCGAGATCATCGCGCCCAAGGTGAGATAGATCGTCATCTTCATCGCCGCGTACCCGCGGTCGCGCCCGCCCCAGACGCCGACCATGATGAACGTCGGGATCAGGGCCAGTTCGTGGAAGAAGTAGAGGAAGAGGATATCAACGCTCGCGAAGACGCCCATCAGGCCGCCCTGCATCACCAGCAGGAGCATGAGGTAGATCTTGAGCCGCTCCGCCTGCGACTGGATGGCATAGAGGCCCGCGGCGAAGCCGACGATGCCCGCCATCACGAAGAGCGGCAGGGCGACACCGTTGAGGCCGAGCTTCAAGGAGACGCCGAGCTCGTCGAGCCCGGTGGAATACTGGCGGAGGAAGGCGTAGCCGGAGACCGGGGTCTGGGCCGAGTAGTGCCACCAGACATGCAGCGCCATCAGCAGCGGGATGCCGAATCCGGCATAGGCCAGCCGCACCGACCACCGCTTGGGCAGTCCGCAGCCAATCGCCAGCGCGACCACGAGGGGCGCAACGATGGCGATGAGCAAGGGGTCGAACAGGGCGGCCATGGCGTCAGAAGGTCAAGTAACCCGTGGCGGCGGCCCACAGCGCGGCGAGGCCGAGCAGGAACCAGTACGCGTAGGCGTTGGCGTTTCCGGTGTGCAGCGCACGCGCACCGAGACCGAAGAGTCCCACCACTCCGGCGAGGCCGCGCACGATCAGGCCGGCCAGCAGGATCTGCTCGAGGAAGTTAAGCAGCATCGCGAACCGCTGCTGGACCTTCTCCACGTACCAGCCGTATCCGCGGTCGAAAGATTCGCGCAGCCCCCCGAGCAGACCGAAAAGACCGGGTGCGCGCCGCGCGAGGGCATCGTCACCGGCTGGAGGATAAAGCAGCCAAGCGGCGCCCGCACCCACGACCAGCACGGCGACACTGGTCACGAGGATGACGGTGTGCGCGGCGCCCGTCGGGTGGACAATTTCGTCCATGATGCCGTCGAAACTCCCGCCGAGCGCGGCATTGAAGAACCAGCCGTGGCCACCGATGACGGAAAGCACGGCGAGGAGTCCGAGCGGAGCGGTCAAGGAAGGGCCGCCCTCGTGCGCGTGCCGTGCGCCCTCGCCGCGGGCCTCGCCGAGGAAGGTGATCCGCCAGAGCCGCAGCATGTAAAACGAGGTGAGCGCCGCGGTGAAAGCCAGCACGCCAAACACGGCGGGGTTCTTTTCCCAGGCGAGGTAGAGGATCGCATCCTTGGAGAAAAAGCCCGCGAGGCCCGGCAGGCCGATGATTGCGAGCACGCCGATCGTGAACGTCCAGAACGTGAACGGCATCCGCCGGCGCAGCCCGCCCATCTGGAAGATGTCCTGCTCGTGATGGCAGCCGTGGATGACCGAGCCGGAGCCGAGGAAGAGCAGCGCCTTGAAGAAAGCGTGGGTCGTGAGGTGGAACATCGCCGCGCCCGCACCCGCCGCCATCAGGTGATGGTGATCACCGTGCGCGACCTTGAGCGACCCCAAGCCGAACGCAGCCACCATGTAGCCGAGTTGCGAGAGCGTCGAGTAGGCCAGGACCTTCTTGATGTCGCGCTGCGTGACGGCGCACAGGGCCGCGTAAAGCGCGGTGACGACTCCAGTCCACATGATCACGGTCAGCGCGTCGGGAACCATCAGCATGCCGATGCGGCACAACATGTAGATGCCGGCGGCGACCATGGTGGCGGCGTGGATCAGGGCGGAAACCGGCGTAGGGCCCTCCATCGCGTCGGGCAGCCAGACGTGGAGCGGCAACTGGGCCGACTTGCCGACCGCGCCGCAGAAAAGCAGGAGCGGAATACCGGCCGAAACCGCGGCGCCTCCCTCGGTGGCCGAGGCCAGCGCGTCCAGCTGCGTGGTGCCGAAGCGCGCCTGGCACCAGACGATGCCGAGCAGGAAACCAAAGTCGCCGACGCGGTTAACGATAAACGCCTTCTTGGAGGCATCGGCGGCGGACTGCCGCTCATGGTGGTGGTTGATGAGCAGCCAGGAGCTGAATCCCACGAGTTCCCAGAAGAGGAACATCATGACCAAGTTGTCCGCGAGGACGATGCCGGTCATCGAGAACATGAAGATGGAGAGCCCGCCGAAGTAACGGCCGCGCGCCCCGTCCTCGCGCATGTAGCCGAGCGAGAAGACATGGACGCAGAGACCGACGACGCCGACCACGGTGAGCATCAGCGCGGCGAGGTCGTCGAATTTCACCCCAAGGTTGAAGGCCCAGTCGCCGACGCGCAGCCATTCGGCCGAATCGGTGAACCGGTGCCCGCCCAAGGCGAGCACGAGGGCGTTGGCAGCGAAAAGGGCGGCGGCACCGGCGGACACCGCGGCGGCGACGGCACCGCGACGGCGCAGGAAGAGAGCGATGACGGCGGCCGAAAGCAGCGGCACGGCGAGCGCGACAACGGCGAGGGGGTTGAACGTCATGGGCTCAGTTCCGCAGCGAGTTGAGCTCGTCGAGCTGCACCGTCCGCCGGCGGCGGAACAATGCGACGATCAGCGCCAGGCCGACCGCGACCTCGGCCGCGGCGACGGTGAGGATGAAGAACACGAGGACGTTTCCGTCCATGGTGCCGTTGAAGCGGGAGAACGCGACCAGCGCGAGGGTGGCGGCGACGAGCATCAGCTCGAGGCACATGAACACCACGAGCGTGTTGCGCCGGATCAGCACGCCGAGCAGCCCGATGGCGAAGAGGACGACGCTGATGGCGACGTAGGCGTTGAGGGTGGCGGGGATCATGCGGCGTCCTCCGGGCCGTCCGGGCGACGGCTGAGCGCGATCACGCCGATCATCGCGATGAGGAGCAGGAAACCCAGCACCTGCACCGGCAACAGGTAGGTGGTGAAAAGCTGGTGCGCGTAGGGCTTGAGGGCGGCGCCGACGGCGGTGGTGGCCGCGCGGCCCTCGGGCAGGCGGCCGCGCATCAGGAAAGAGGCCACGCCGCCCAGCACGAGTCCGGTGGCGATCACCCGCGCGGCGAGCGGCAGGCGGTGCAGCACCGGACGGCTGTCGCCGCGGGCGTCGAGCAGCATGATGATGAACAGGAACAGCGCGACGACCGCGCCGGCGTAGACCAGCAGCAGCAGGAACGCCAACAGGTAGGCGTCGAGCGCCACGAAGAGCCCGGAGACCCCAACCAGCGCCATGAGCAGGCAGAGGGCGGCGTTGACGGCGTTGCGGTTCAGGACGACTCCGGCCGCGCTCACGACGGTGAGCAGGACGAACGCGTTGAAGAGGATCTGGCCGGTGCCCATGGTCTCAGTGGTGGCCCCCGCCGCTCTCCTCCGCGGCTTTCTTGCGGTCCCACTTGAAATGCTCGTCGGGCAACGTGCCGCCCAACTCGTACAACCGGGCCTTGTTGTTGACCATCTCCTCACGGGAGTAGCCGGTCATCGAGTACTGCGACTGAAGCCAGATCGCCTCCTCGGGGCAGACCTCCTGGCACATCCCGCAGTAGATGCACCGGAGCATATCGATCTCGAACTCGCGCGGCGCCTTCTCGACGTGCGCGTGGGCCGAATCCTCGGCGATGCCGCCGGGCGTGATGCGGATGGCCTTGGGCGGGCAGACGAACTCGCAGAGCTGGCAGGAGACGCACTTTTCGCGCCCGTTGGGATCCTTCACCAGCGTCGGCACGCCACGGTAGCCCTCGGGAACCGCCGGTCGCTGCTCCGGATACTCGAGAGTCGTCTTCGGGCGCACGAGATGCCGCCACGTGGTCCGGAGGCCCTCCGCGATCTGCGGCAGGTAGGTGCGCTCGGCGAAGGTGAGCGGTTTGCGTTCGAGTGGGACGACGGCCATGGCGCGGAGGATTCCTGTCGGCTACCGGGTTTGAATGACGGCGATCGCGGCCGCGTAAAAGACCAGATTCGCGACCGAGAGCGGCAGCAGCTTGCGCCAGCCGATCTCCATCACCTGGTCGTAGCGGAAGCGCGGGACGGTCCAGCGCACCCACATGAAGAAGAAGATCAACGCGATCACCTTCCCGAGGAAGATGCCGATCGAGAGCACCCCCACGAAGAGCGGATGCGCGAGAAGCGGGTGCAGCGGCGCGAGCCAGCTGACCAGCGTGGCCAGCGACACCCACGGCAGCGGGTTCCAGCCGCCGAGGAAGAGCAGGGTGAAGACTCCCGACCCGATGAGCATATGCGCGTACTCGGCGACAAAGAAGAGTCCCCACTTGAACGCACCGTACTCGGTGTGGAAGCCGCCCACGAGGTCGGCCTCTCCCTCCGCCATGTCGAACGGGTGGCGGTTGGTCTCCGCGAAAAGCGCGACGAGAAAAACCAGCGCCGAGACGGGCATGAGGAAGACAAACCACATCCCACCCCAGAAACCGGGCAGGCTCTGGAACTCGACCGCCCGCGACAGGCTCATCGTGCCGGGAGTGCCGGGGGCGTTGATCCATAGGAAAACCGGCAGCACCGACAACGTCAGCGAGAGCTCGTACGAGATCAGCTGCGCCGAGGCGCGCACCCCGCCGAGAAACGGGTACTTCGAGTTGGAGGCCCAGCCGGCGAGGATCAGGGAGTAGACGCCCAGCGAGCCGACGGCGAAAACCGCGATCAGGCCGATGTCGACGTTCGCCAGCGCCAGCGGCACCACGCGCCCCGCGGCGTCGAGGTAGGCTCCAAACGGCACGGTCGTCACCGTGGTGAGCGCGGGCATCATCGCGACGACCGGCGCGAGCACGAAGTAGAACTTGTTCACGTGCCCGGGCAGAGCGTCCTCTTTGAAGAGCATCTTGCCGCCGTCAGCCAGCACGTGGAAGAGACCCAGCCGCTGCAGAAAGGGACCGATGACCGGGATCCAGGAGACCCACGGCACGATCGCGCGGTTCGGGCCCGGCCGGCCCTGGATCCAAGCCGACACCTTGCGCTCGGCCATCGAACAGATGCCGCCGATCGGGAAAATGACCATGATCACGGCGAGCCCCTTGAGCACGCCCTGCACGACCGGATGCAGACTGAGATAAAGGTCGATCATCTCAGAAGAGCATCGCAAGGCAGAGCAGCACGCCGACGCCGCCTACGACGGCCGCCGCGATCCGCATCTTGCGGTTTTCATCGGCAAGCGCCGCCTGCTCGCGCTGCTGGGCCTTGGTCGGGTTCGCGGACTCCTTGCCCGCCTTGCGCAGGGTCAGCGCGAAGAGGCCGGCGCCCATAAGGATGAAACCAAGTCCGATGGCGAAAAAGGCGGGGGTGCGCATGGGAATCAGGCTTTAGCGGCGGGCTTGTAGTGCAGCGTCTCGCCCTCGACGAAGGGCAGAGCAGCATAGGGGGCGGAGTCGAGCACGAGTCCGGAGTCCGGCACACCGGCAAGGGAAACTTCCCGCAAAGCGGGCACCGCCGCGGCGAGTTCGCGCCACACGGCGTGGAGATCCGCCGGCGCTGAGCTTCCCGCCGCGCCGACCAGCTTGGACAAGGCCGCGAGATCGTCGATGGCCCCGACCGGACCCGGCACGGCCTTCTGGAAGCGCTGCAGGCGGAACTGCTGGTTCACGAAACACCCGCTTTTCTCGAAGACGGTGAGCGTGGGGAACGTGACGCGCGCCGCCGCGCTGGTCGCGTTGGCGTGGGTGCCGAGGTAAACCACGGCGATCTTCCCGAGCTGGGCGGCGGTGAGACCCGCCGCGGCGAGATCCTCACCGACGGATACGACCGCGCGAACCTTGCCGGCGTCGATCGCGGCCGCCAGCGCCTCGAGGCGCGAAGAAGGCAGGGCGGAGACGAGGCCGGTGACGAGGGCCCCGCGGACGTTCGGATTGCGATCGGCCGAGATGAGCAGGCCGTCACCGGGACCGGTGCGGCTGACGAGATGCGCGGCGGCGCCGAGCGACTCCGCCAGGCGGCGGGTGAGG
>JBEGJD010000407.1:0-3080 GCA_041184765.1 Verrucomicrobiota bacterium
GCGCGCATCCTGCAGATCTACAAACAGGACCGGGCGCACGAGGGGATCTGCAACGACTTCTCCGACTTCGGCCTCGAATCGCCACCGGCCAAGGCGCCGCGGAAACCGGAGTAGCTCAAAACCCATGCCCAACGTTCGTCCCCATGCCTTGGTCACCGGAGCTTCTCGCGGCATCGGAGCCGCCATCGCGCGGGCGCTCGCCGCGCGTGGATGCCGGGTAGCCGTCCATTGCAACCGGCGGCGAGATCTCGCCGAAGTGGTGCGCGGAGAGCTCCCCGGGGAAGGGCATGTGGTGATCGACGCCGACCTCGCAACGGAGGAGGGCGTCGACCGGGCTTGGAACGAGACGCTTCGTTCGTTCGGCCGCGTGGATGTCCTCGTGAATAATGCCGGTGTCTTCACCGAGCATCCGCCGCTGTCGACGTCACCGGACGGATGGCGCGAGGCATGGCGGTCGACGCTGGCCGCCAACCTGCTGGGTCCAGCTCACCTGAGCCACCTCGCCGCGCGATCCATGGCCGCCGCAGGCGGAGGACGCATCGTGAACATTTCCTCGCGCGGGGCTTTCCGCGGCGAACCTGACGCGCCCGCCTACGGTGCAAGCAAAGCGGGCCTCAACGCCCTGAGCCAATCCCTCGCGAAGGCGCTGGCGCCGCACCAGGTGACCGTGCTCTGCATCGCGCCCGGCTGGGTGGAGACGGACATGGCGGCGGAGCATCTGGGCGGCGAAAAGGGAAAGGAGCTGTTGGCCCAGCACCCGTTGGGACGCGTGGCCACGGCGGAGGAAATCGCCCGGACCGCGGTCTTCTGCGCGTTGGACGCGCCCGAGACCATGACTGGCGCCGTGCTCGACGTGAACGGCGCAAGCTATCTGCGAACCTGATCGAATTCGCTGCGCCGAAGAGAGAGGGGCGGAAACGATCGTCAGCTTGATCAGCGGAGGCGCAGAAAAAACCAGCCGGCGATCACCGCCATACCGGCGTTGGGCAGCCAGGCGGCAACCGCCGGCTCGACGGCGCCGCGCGTGGCGAGCGAAGTGGCCACGGTACTGAGCACGTAATAGAGAAAGAAGAGGCCGATCGATTTGGACACGCCGACGGCCGGATTGACCCGCACCCCCGTCACCGCGAAGGGAATCGCGATCGCGATGACGATCAGCGGGCCCACCACGCCCGCGATCAAACCGTGGTATTCCACCGCGTAGGCGGCCAGTTTCGGGCTGCCCTCCTTCTCCAGTTGGGCGATCAGCTCGCGTAATTCCCACAGCGAGAGGCGCGAAGCCTTGCGGTCGATCAGGAGCATCAGCTCCGGGTCCTCCCGGTAGCCGGCCGCGAATTTCTCGGAGAACGGCGTGGAGCTGGTCTGCTCACCCGACTCCGCGTCGAACGCCATCTCCCGCCCGCGCTGAAAAACCCATCCTCCCCGCGTCGCGTCAAACCACGCCTCGGAAGCCACGATCCGCAGCCGCTCGCGGCGCAGCGCGTCCAGCTCCGAGACCGAAACCCCATGGCCCCGCATCGTTCCGCGCGCGAAACGGTTGAAGAACCACACTCGGCGCGCATCGGGGTTATCGAACGCCACGCTGTGGACGGCACCGATGCGGTCCGCCGGCAGCGCCCGCGCATTCTGCCCCCGGAACTCGAGGTCCTCCTTGATCGCCCGCGACTCCTCGACCGACCACGGCACGACCTCGGTGTTAAGCCACCACGAGAGCCCGCAGCAGACCAACCCCACGGCCCAGACCGGCGCCATCATCCGCCCGAAACCCACGCCCGCCGCGCGCAAAGCGGTGAGCTCATTCGACCGGTGCAGACGGCCCAGCGTGTAAAGCAGCGAGACCAGCAGGGCCAACGGCAGCACCGACGCGAGAAAGCTCGGCAGACGCACCGCCACGTAACGCGCCAGCAGCGCCGATCCGGCACCCAACTCACTGAGCGCGCGGAAATCATCGTAGAGCACCTGCACCAGCAACAGGCCGACGGTCGCCGCCAGCACCAGCGCGAGGATCTGCAGCCACTCGCGCAGGAGATAACGGTCAAAGGTGCTCACGCGCGGCGAATTGAACGACCCTCCCCCGCCGCGGAAAGCACAAACCCAGCCGCCCCGCGTCCACGTCCGCAGCGATCGGTTTGCCACCGGCAGTTTTCCTGCTCTCCTCCGGCTATGCGTCTCCCCCAATCCCCCCTTCTCTTCGCCGCACTCGCCCTCCTCGCCGCCGCCCTTCGCGCCGCGGAACCGCCGCCGATCAAGGTCGGCGAGTTCGCCTCCCTCACGGGCAAGGAAGCCGCGTTCGGGCAGTCTTCGCATAAGGGCACCCTGCTCGCCGTGGAGGAGATCAACGCCGGCGGCGGCGTGCTCGGCCGCAAAATCCAGCTCCTCACCGAGGACAACCAGTCCAAGGCCGGCGAGTCCGCCACCATCGCCAAGAAGCTCATCTCGCGCGACAAGGTCGTCGCCCTCATCGGCGAGGTCGCCTCGATGCGCTCCCTCGAGGCCGCCCCCATTGCCCAGCAGTCCCGCATCCCGATGATCTCGCCGTCGTCGACCAACCCCAAGGTCACCGAGATCGGCAACTACGTGTTCCGCGTCTGCTTCATCGATCCGTTCCAGGGCGTCGTCATGGCCAAGTTCGCCCGCAACACCCTCAAGCTGAAGCGGGTCGCCGTGCTCACCTCCGTATCCTCCGCCTACAGCGTGGGCCTCGCCAAGTACTTCAAGGAACGCTTCGCCCAGGACGGCGGCGTCATTGCCTTGGAGCAGCGCTTCACGGAGGGCGACAAGGACTTCAAGGCCCAGCTCACCGCCATCAAGGCCGCCAATGTCGACGGAATTTTCCTCCCTGGTTATTACACCGAAGCAGCGCTCGTCTGCAAACAGGCCCGCGACCTGGGGATGAATCTCCCGCTCTTCGGCGGCGAC
This sequence comes from Verrucomicrobiota bacterium, assembly GCA_041184765.1. Classification (GTDB taxonomy): domain Bacteria; phylum Verrucomicrobiota; class Verrucomicrobiia; order Opitutales; family Opitutaceae; genus ER46. Next base: position 2,920 of record JBEGJD010000407.1, read on the forward strand.
GGCTGGGAGGCCCCGCAACTCATCAGCATCGGAGGAGCGGCCGTCGAGGGCACGTATTACTCCACCCACTACTCGCCCGAGAACAAATCCCCGGCGGTCTCAGGCTTCGTCGAGCGCTTCCGCAAACGGTGGAACAATGAAGTGCCCGACGCCATGGCCGC
>JBEGJD010000408.1:0-7291 GCA_041184765.1 Verrucomicrobiota bacterium
TCGTGATTTGCTCCGGGTTGCATGGCTCCGACCCGCTCATTTCCTTCCGCGCGATCGACGCCGGGGCCTTGGCGGTCATCGAGAAGCCGGTGGGCCCGGCCGATCCCGGTTTCGCCGCCGCTGCCCGTAACCTTGCCGACACGGTGGTCTTGATGTCGGAGGTGCGGGTGGTGCGACGCTGGCAGCGCCGGCGGTCCACGAGCGAGTCCATCACTCCTCCTCCGGTGCGTCCGGCCGTGACGGGGCCGGCTTCCGTGCGTGACGCCTGCTTGCTGGTGATCGGCGCTTCCACGGGAGGGCCCGTGGCCTTGCACACCCTGCTCGCGCGGTTGCCCCGTGATCTGCCGGTCCCGGTCCTCATCGTGCAGCACATTTCGCCCGGTTTCCTGCCCGGCATGGCGTCGTGGTTGCAGCAGGTGACCGGTTGGCCGGTGCGGATCGCCCACCACGGCGAACGGCCGCTGCCCGGCCACGTTTACCTTGGTCCCGACAACCTGCACATGGGAGTGAACGGAGCCGGCCTCATCACCCTTTCCGACGCTCCCGCCGAGGGCGGTCACCGCCCGGCGGTCAGTCACCTCTTCCAAACCGTAGCCGAGGGTCCGCTCGCGCCCCGTACCGTCGCCGTCCTTTTGACAGGCATGGGCGTGGACGGCTCCGCGGAGTTGAAGCACCTCCGGGACCGGGGCGCGCTGACCATCGCCCAAGACGCCGAGAGCTCCGTGGTGCACGGCATGCCGGGCGAGGCGATCCGCCTCGGTGCGGCGGTGCATGTCCTTCCCCCCGAATCGATCGCCTTCCTCCTGCGCGACTGTGGTCGCCGTGCGGCCCCGGTCGCCAAAGCCAGCGCTTGAACCAATTCCCACCATGACCCCGTCTTCCGATCCCGCGGCCGCCGGCCGCGACCACGTCCTGATCGTTGAGGACAGCCTAACCCAGGCCGTGCAGCTGCGCTTCGTCCTCGAGGAGCACGGCTTTGCCGTGCGCCACGCCCGCCACGGCGCCGAGGCGCTTTCGTTCATTGGTTCCAGCGCACTTCCCCTGGCCGTGGTGAGCGATGTGAACATGCCCGGGATGGACGGTTACGAACTCTGCCGTCGCATCCGCGGGGATGAGCGTCTGGCCGGCTTGCCCGTGATCCTGCTGACGGCGCTTTCCGACGCCGCGGATGTGCAGCGCGCCTTGGAATGCGGCGCCGACTACTTCTTCACCAAGCCGCTGGATGAGAACGTGCTGGTGCCGCGCCTGCGTCGAATTCGCGCGGAATTGCAGCTCCCGGGAGCGGGCGCCGGTTCGGCGGGCGGTGTTGAGACATCGTTGCGCATCGATCCGGATCCGCGGCGGACCCTCGGACTGCTGCTCTCGACCTACGAGGCCGCGGTGGCGCAGAACCATCGGCTGGAACGGGCCGAGGCGGATCTGCGCCAGCTCAACGAGAACCTCGAGAACCGCGTGCGGGAGCGCACCGCGGAGCTGGTCTCGGCCAACGAGGCTCTGCGTTCGGAGTACAACGCGCGGCTGCAGGGTGAAGTCCGGCTGCGCGAGCAGGCCGAGCTGCTCGACAAGGCTGGCGAGGTGATCGTGACGACCGACCTCAAGTGCCGCGTGCGTTTCTGGAACAACGGCGCCGCGCGCCTGTTGATCTGGGACGCCACGGAGATGGGCGGCCGGGAGTTGAAGGAAGTTTTCTCTCTCGGCGAACTTGGTGATTCGGCTTCGCTCGCCGCCGCCCTGGCCTCCGGCCGCGACTGGCGGGGTGAGATCCGCGCCCGGCGTCGCGAGGGCGACTCGGTGGTTCTGGCAACGAGTGTCACCGTTCTGCGTGACGGTGCCGGCCGGCCCGGCGGCTGGCTGATGATCGGCGCGGACGTGACGGAGCGGAAGGCGCTCGAGGATAAGTTCCTGCGGGCGCAACGCCTGGAGAGTATTGGCATGCTGGCGGCCGGCATCGCCCATGATCTCAACAACGTGCTCGCCCCGATCGGGATGGCGGCGTCGCTGTTGCGGATGCGGCTTTCGACCGCGCCGGATCTCAAGCTGATCGACACCTTGGAGAAATCGGTGACCCGCGGCTCTGGCCTCGTGAAGCAGATCCTCGGCTTTGCCCACGGTGTCAGCGGCGACCGGCGGACCCTGCAGGTGAAGCACCTCATGCGCGACATCACCTCCGTGATCGCCCAGACGTTCCCGAAGTCCATCGAGCTGGTGGAGCACATTCCCTCCGACCTGTGGCCGGTGCGCGGCAACGCGACGCAGGTTCACCAGGTTCTCCTTAACCTCTGCGTCAACGCTCGCGATGCCATGCCCGATGGCGGCCAATTGCGGGTGTCCGCCGAGAACCGGCGCCTCGACGTCGCCGCGGCGCGCGCGATACCCGGGGCGAGTGCCGGGGCATGGATTGTCATCGAGGTCGGCGACAGCGGTACGGGAATCCCGCCGGACGTCCTCGCGCGGATCTGGGATCCGTTCTTCACGACCAAGGGCGTGGGGAAGGGCACCGGGCTCGGTCTCTCAACGGTGCGCGGCATCGTGCAGACCCACGAGGGTTTCGTCACCCTCGACACGCAGGTGGGCAAGGGGACCACGTTTCGCGTGTATTTCCCCGCGGCCGACGTGCCGGAGGTGGCGAGTGCCGTCGCCGCCGAGAAGCCGGTGGCAGCCGGCCATGGACAGCTTATCCTCGTGGCCGACGACGAGGATTCCATCCGCGAGATCGTGCGTTCGTTGCTCACCGCCGCGGGCTACGCGGTGGAAGTCGCCAGCGACGGCCTCGCCGCCGCCGCGCTCTACGCCGAAAGACCGGCGGACTTCGCGCTGTTGATCACCGACTACGACATGCCCGGCCTCGACGGCGCAAAACTGGCCGAGTTCGTGCGCACCCGCGCCGCCGGCACCCGCGTGCTCGCCGTCAGCGGTCTCGCCGACGACGAGTCGAACCGCGCGCATCCTTCGCTCACCTTCGGGGACGCGCAGCTCGGCAAGCCCTTCACCGCGGATTCGTTGCTGCGGAAAGTCGCCGAGCTGCTTGAGGCGCCTCGGGTCTGATGCCGGAGCGGATCGCCGCGCCGAAGACGGCCCTAGGCTCCGCAGGCTTCGCGGACGGCCGCCACCATACGGCGCTGGTGAATCTCCACGCCGGCCATGATCGACCGCGCTTTGGCGCGTGCGGCCTCGGGGTCCTGCAAGATGGTCTGGAGGCTGGACCAGAGCTGCGGGCCGTCTGACTCGTCGACCTCGAAAAACCAGTCGTTCGCGCCGATGTCGCGGTACATCTGCCCCTTGCACGTGTCCGTCGGCTGCCGGACGTAAAAAGCGGGCGTTCCTTGGTGCAGCGCGATCAGGGGCGAGTGGCATTCCAAGCTGATGACGCACCGGGCCCGCGCGTAAATCGAGGCGGCCTCGTCGGGCAGCCAGTAGGTTTCTCGCCAGACGACGTGGCGCCGCACGTCGGCTGGCAACGGATCGAGCAACACGTCTTTGCCGAGCTCGATCTCGTAGGTCATCTCCGCGCCGATCATGACCTTTTTTCCGGTGGCGCGGACGTACGACTCGATCATCCCGCGGAGCTTCGCATGGTCGCGTTCGGTGGTGCGTTCGTTGATCGCGTCCTTGATGTCGTCGTCCCGGGTGCGCGGGATGTTGCGGATCCGGTAGTACGGGGTGTAACGCAGCCGCGGGATGACGCAGATGAATTCACCGGGCTCGAGACCACGTTCTTTCATCCAGGCCAGTCCGCGGGTATCGTCGCGCAACGGCATGCCGAGCTGGGCGTCGGGGCCGAACTCCAGGATTGGCGTCTTGACGCCCTGTGCCCGCAGGTAGTCCCGGGAGATGGTGTCGCGGCAGAAAAAGAAAGCCGCCTGGTCCATGATGTACCGCAGGTCCGCCGCGAGGTGCGTGGGAGGAAGCGGGAGCGTTCGCGCCCGGAGGTCTTCCAGCGTGCCGCCTTCCGGATCTCGGCCTTTGCCGATCCCTGAAACGGGATCCGTGCTCACCCCGAAGACACCGACCGGCTTTCCGGTGACGCGGCGGAAAGCCACCGCGTGGTTGCTCGACGGGAAACCCGAGCCGGAACCGCTGAGGTAAAGGTCCGTCTCGGCCCATGCCCGTGCGAGACGCTCGTTGTCGGGACGGCCGTCCCGGCCAAGACCTCCCTCGACGATCTTCAACCGCGGGTAGGCTTTGGTGAGGAACTCGCGGGAGCCGTGCCCCAGGTTTCCCGGCCAGAGTGTGACTTCCGCCTCCGGAAAGTGTCGCTGGAGCAGCGAGAGCGCACCCGGCGTGTGACCGATATCGCCGATGTTCACACTCTGCCACGATGAGCGCAGGAGAATGCGAGGCGGGCGGCTGGTCGCTCGCGCCGCCGCGAACAGGGAGGGAGCGATGGCCGCGGTGCCGGCGCCGGCAATGAATTGGCGACGTTTCATTCGGTGGTGACGGAGAATAGGCGGGTTGGTCGCGGCGGATCACCGCGGCGGAATGAATTCCTCAAGGAGTTCGTAGGCCCGCGGCGAAGGCGACCCCGGAGGGGCAGCCGTAAAAATCACACCTACCGGCCTAGACCGGTGCCGTGTTCGTGGCGCCCCTCGGGCGAGGGTCACTTCGTGGTTGAGGCGGCGAGGATGCGGCGGGCTTCGTCGGCGCCGATCTCTCGGACGAAGATGTTGCGCCAGCGGATTTCGCCGCCGTGCGTCTGCAGCATGATCGGGCCTTTGGCCGGGAGCGGCAGCTTGCGGTCCCAGTAGTTCTCCATGACGGCGCCGTCCACGACGAGCTTGTCGTTGAGCCAGACCCAAGTGCGGGCGCCGATCTGGCGGATGCGGAAACTGTTCCACTCGCCGAAGGGCTTGTCGGCGAGGACGAGCGGATCGCGGCCCGGCGCGCCGGGCGTGTTGTTGAACAGCCCGCCGGAACCAAGGTGCGGCTTCCGATCGGCTTTCTTCGGATCGTAAACCTGGTTCTTGTCCCAGATCTGCACCTGGGGCGTGCCGCGGAGATAAATGCCGCTGTCGGCCTTGGCCACGGTCTTGTACTCGATGAGCAACTCGATGTCACCGAACTCCTCGGTGGTGTTGGCGTAGGGGCCGGTACCGGGGTTCACCAGTTCACCGTTCTCGACGCTCCAGTGTTTCGTGAAGTCGGCGCGCTCCTGCGCGATCTTCGCGGTCTTCTTCTCCCCCTGCAGCTTGGCGAGGCTGTGGGGATTCAGGCCGAACCAGCCGGAGAGATCCTTGCCATTGAAGATCGCGCGGAAACCGGGCGGTGGCTTCACGTCGGCGGCGCCGAGCGGCGCGGAGGCGAGCAGGCAGAGGGCGGTGATGAACGACAGGGTCTTCATGGGGGGGGCGGTCCGGATCGCGCCAGCCCGTCGCGACGGGCGCAACGGAAAATCCGGCGTCGCGCCACTCGCCGGTTGCCAAGCCGGCGGCGGCCGCGTTGTTCTGCGGCCCGTCCGCGGCGCGACGCCGCGGAAAACCCCTTCATTCGTTTTCCCCATGAGCAGCGCCCCCGCGATCACCCGACAGGAAACTTACGACGCGATCGTCGTCGGCTCTGGCATCAGCGGCGGCTGGGCCGCCAAGGAGCTCGCCGAGAAGGGCCTCAAGGTCCTGCTCCTCGAGCGCGGGCGCGACGTGAAGCACGGCGACTATCCCACGGCCATGCTCGACGCGTGGGATTTCGACGGACGGAACCGTATCACGGCCGCCGCCGCCGGCCGCCAGGAAAAGCAGGGCCGCACCGGCTACACCACCCATCCGGCCTCGGCCCATTGGTTCGTCGACGACGTCGACCACCCGTACGCTGAGACGAAGCGCTTCGACTGGATGCGCGGCTACCACGTCGGCGGCCGCTCGCTCCTCTGGGGCCGCCAGTCGTACCGGTTCTCCGACCTCGATTTCGAGGCCAACGCCAAGGAGGGCGTCGCCGTCGACTGGCCCATCCGCTACGCCGACATCGCGCCGTGGTACGACCACGTGGAGCGCTTCGCCGGCATCAGCGGACAGAAGGAGGGCCTGCCGCAGTTGCCCGACGGCGAGTTTCTGCCGCCGATGGAGATGAATGTGCTCGAGAAGCACGTGAAGCGGAGCATCTCCAACCGGCTCGGCGGTCGCGTGATGACGATCGGCCGCGCCGCCAACCTCACCCGGCCGCACCTCGGCCGCGGCACATGCCAGTACCGCAACCGTTGCATCCGCGGTTGCCCCTACGGCGCCTACTTCAGCAGCAACGCCTCGACGCTTCCCGCGGCCTTCGCCACCGGCAACCTCACGCTGCGGCCGTTCTCCGTCGCCGCCGAGGTTTTGTACGACGCCGGCCGTAGCCGCGCCTCGGGCGTGCGGGTCGTCGACACCCTTTCCCTCGAGGTCATCGATTACCGCGCGCGGATCGTCTTCCTCTGCGCGTCCGCCGTCGCCTCCACCGCGCTGTTGCTCAATTCCGTCTCCGAGCGTTTCCCCAACGGTCTCGGCAATGACAGCGGCGAGCTCGGCCACAACCTGATGGACCACCACTTCAAGGTCGGCGCCTCGGGGATCACCGACGCCTTCGCCGACCGCTACTACCGCGGCGCGCGGCCCAACGGCATCTACATCCCGCGCTTCCGGAACGTCGACGCGAAGTCGCGCCGCAAGGACTACCTGCGCGGCTTCGGGTACCAGGGTTCGGCGAGCCGCTCCGACTGGACCCGCGGTATCCGTGAGCTCGGTCTCTTCGGCGGCGAGTTCAAGAAGGCGCTTGTTTCACCGGGCCCGTGGCAATTCGGCATCGGGGCGTGGGGCGAATGCCTGCCGTACCACGCCAACAACCTAAAGCTCGACCGCACGCGTCGCGATCGCTGGGGCCAGCCGATCGTGGTGTTCGACTGCGGCTGGAAGGAAAACGAGCTCGCGATGCGCAAGGACATGCAGGCCTCCGCCATCGAGATGCTCGAGGCGGCCGGCCTGAAGGAGATCAAGGGCTACGATGACGTTGTGAACAGCGCCCCGGGCAATTGCATCCATGAGATGGGCACCGCCCGCATGGGCCGCGATCCGCGCACCTCCGTCCTCAACTCCTGGAACCAGGTGCACGCCGTGCCGAACGTCTTCGTCACCGACGGCGCCTGCATGACCTCCAACGGCTGCGTCAACCCGTCGCTCACCTACATGGCGCTCACCGCCCGCGCGTGCGACCACGCCGTCGGCGAGATGCGGAAGCTGAACCTTTGATCCCCGCTCCGATGATTTCCTCAGAAACTTCCTCCGCCTCCGTGATGCTGAGCCGCCGCGAAGCCCTCCAGCGTGCCGCGGTC
>JBEGJD010000409.1:0-4149 GCA_041184765.1 Verrucomicrobiota bacterium
CTGCGGGCGGACGCCAACCCGTACCTCAACGTGCAGCTCAACTTCGGCGCGGGCCGCCAATTGATGCCCGAATTGGTCGAGGTCTTCGTGATCACTGGCGTCGACGACGGCACCGACCTCCCCGCGGCGGCCGTGGCGGCGCTGGGCGCACCCGACGCGCGGCGCGACCAGTCCGCCACGGAACTGCTTTGGCGGCTCTGCGCGCAGCGCTCCCCCGAACTGCGTCGCGAGCGTGTGGAGCTGGCCAACGTGCAGGACCGGTTTGCCACGCTCACCGAGCCGCAGTCGACCATGGTGATGGCGATCGCGGAAAAGCCGCGTGAGACGTTCATCCTTAACCGCGGGGACTACGCGCAACCCACGGAGAAGGTGACGCCCGGCACGCCGGCCGCGCTGCCACCTCTGCCCGCGGGCGCGCCCGCCGACCGGCTGGGACTCGCCCAATGGGTCGTGATGCGGGACAACCCTCTGACGGCGCGCGTCGCCGTGAACCGCCTCTGGAAACTGCTGTTCGGCACGGGGCTCGTCGCCACGCCGATGGATTTCGGGGCGCAGGGCGAGTGGCCGAGCCACCCGGAACTGCTGGACTGGCTCGCCGCGGATTTCATCGCGCACGGCTGGGACGTGAAACGTCTGATCACGCAAATCGCGACCAGCGCGACCTACCGGCAATCCTCGGCGGCCGACGGCGGCGCGCTCGAACGCGACCCGGCGAACCGGCTTCTCGCGCGCGGCCCGCGGTTCCGGCTCGCGGCCGAGCTGATCCGCGACCAGGCGCTCGCCGTGAGCGGTCTACTCGTGCCCCGCGTCGGCGGACCAAGCGTGAATCCATACTCGCCCTTCGACCTCTGGCGCGAGGTGAGCCACTACGGCAGCACACCCGCGACGGCGCAGGTCTTCGTGCAGGACCACGGCGAGAAACTCTACCGACGCTCGATGTACACCTACTGGAAGCGCACCGCGCCGCCGGCGAGCATGGTCGCCTTCGACGCGCCCAACCGCGAGGTGTGCACCGTGGCCCGCGGCAACACCAACACCCCGCTGCAGGCGCTTGTGCTGCTGAACGACGTGCAATTCGTGGAGGCCGCGCGCGTTCTCGCCGAAAGGCTGCTCGCCGCCGCGGTCGACGACGACGCGCGCCTGCGCCACGCGTTTCTCGCCACCCTCTCACGCCCCCCTGCCGCCGCGGAGACCGCCGTCCTTTCCCGCGCACTCGCCCGCGAACGCGCGCGCTACGCCCGCGACGAGGCCGCCGCCCGCGCCCTGCTCGCCGCCGGCGAGTCGCCACGCGACGAGCGCATCCCCTTCCCCGAGCACGCCGCCTGGACCCAGGTCGCCTCGCTGGTACTGAACCTGAGCGAGACGGTCATGCGGAATTAGACGCCCCCAGGAACGGTCACCGTTTCAAAACGTCGAGGGATTCCGCTCCTTCATTCCCTACGGCACCGCCTGAGAAGTCGACGCGGTGACGGGCATATCGTCGATGTAGACGGCCCCTGCGCTGCAACGCGAAGAATCCATTCCCCTCGCGAAAAAGTCACCGCGGCTCCTAGCCCGCTGCTTTACCACCTCCGGACTTTACCGCCGCGCTAGTGCCCACGTAATTTGACCGCGCGCAGGCACCGCCGCCGGGAAGTGCCAAGCTCGCCTTCTCCCCGGCCTTTCCACCCCATGATCGCCCACCCCGTTCGTTTCCTGCTCGCCGCCGCTTTGCTCGCCCTCGCGCCTGCTGTCGCGGCCGACACCCCTGCGCGTCCCAACGTCGTCCTGATTCTCGCCGACGACCTCGGCTGGACCGACCTCGGTGGCTTCGGCAGCGATCTCCACGAAACGCCAGTCCTCGACCGACTCGCGCGCGAGGGCATGAAGTTCACGCAAAACTACTCCGCGTGCACCGTCTGCTCCCCGACACGCGCCGCCCTCATGACCGGAAAATACCCGGCGCGACTCCGCATCACCGACTGGATCCCGGGCGCGATGCCCGACAACCCGAAGCTGATCGTTCCCGACTGGACCAAGTTCCTGCCCACGTCCGAGACGAGCCTCGCCACCGTGTTTCGCGCCGCGGGTTACACGACGGCGAGCATCGGCAAGTGGCACCTCGGCGGGCCCGACACCTATCCGGAGAAGCACGGTTTCGACGTGAACATCGCCGGCACTGACAAGGCCCAGCCACCGACCTACCACGCGCCCTACAACATCGCCACGCTCACGCCCGAGGGTAAGGACGGCGAGTACCTCACCGACCGCTTGGGCGAGGAGGCGGCGCGCTTCATCGCGAAGAACCAAGCGCGGCCGTTCTTCCTCTACCTGCCGCACTTCGCGGTGCACACGCCGATCCAGGGCCGCGCCGATCTCGTCGCGAAATACCAAGCCCGCATCCGCGAGGGCATGCGGCACCGCAACGCCGCCTACGCCGCCATGACCGAAAGCCTCGACTCCGCTGTCGGCCGCGTCGTCGCCACGCTCGAGCGCCTGCGGCTCCGCGAGCGTACGATCATCGTTTTCACCTCCGACAACGGTGGCCGCATCACGCAGGGCACCACGACCAACGTGCCCCTGCGCTTTGGCAAAGCATCCGCCTACGAGGGCGGCGTCCGTGTGCCGCTCATCGTTAACTGGCCGGGCGTCATCCAACCCGGCGGCGTGTCCGACGCCCCCGTCATCACGATGGACCTCTTTCCGACGCTCGTGGAACTCGCCGGCCTGTCCGCCGCGGCATCGCGCACCGCCCTCGACGGCGTGAGCCTCGCCCGCCACCTGCGCGGCGGTCCGGCGCCACGCCGCGACACACTCTTCTGGCACTACCCTCACCACCAGCATTACCAGCTCGGCGGCACGATGCCCTACGCCGCGATCCGCGCCGGCGACTACAAGCTGATCGAGTTCTACAACGACCTGAAGGACATCAGGCTCGAGCTCTACAATATCCGCGCGGACGTCGGGGAAACCAAGGACCTCGCCGCCACGGAGCCCAACCGCGTCGCCGAATTACGCAACCGACTCCACGCGTGGCAGCGCGAGGTGGGCGCGCAGATGCCGACGCCCAACCCCGCCTACAATCCCGCCAAGCCCGAGTACACCCCGCCACCTACCAAGGGAAAGAAAGCCGCCGCCAAGGGTTGAACTCCACCGCGATGAAACTTTTCCGCGCGCTCCTCCTCGTGTCCGTCCTTCTTGGTGTCCGGGTCGCCGCCGGCGAGCTCGAGCTGCGCGAGGACACCGCATCGCACTCGCTCACCGTCACCCGCGCCGGCGGCGGGCCCGCGCTCGTCACTCAAAATGCCCGGCCCGACGCGCGGCCGTCCGTGCATCCCGCCGGTTTTCCCGCCGGAACCGAAGGATTGTTCTGGGGTTTTCCCGGACTCAACGGACGCGACTACCTGAAGAATTCCGACGGGGCCCACTGGCGCCACGTCGCCACCGCGGTGCTGCTTCCTCGCGGCGAGGAGGTGCGCTGGAGCACGACCTACGACCTGCTCGACGCGCAGGGCGGACGTGTGCTTACCGAAACCCAGACCTGGAGTGTGCGCGAAGCCGGCCAGCGCCTGCTGCTCGATGTCGAGTGGAACGGACAGGCGCATGTTGACGTGACGGTCGCGGCGGGCGACCGCGGCGGGCTCACGCTCGGCCGGGCCGGCGACGGGTTCTCGGCGGCGAACGCCGCCCGCCAGCGCGACGCCCGCGCGGATCGTCAGCGGGCGGTCTGGCTCGACGTTTCCACTCGCGCGCCCGGCGGCGCGGGAACCGCCCACCTCACGATCCTCGATCATCCGCGCAACCCGGGTTATCCGGCGGCCTGGCGTGTCGACGCTCAGGGTGGCTCCGGTGCGGTCCGCGCCCTGCAGGGCGAATGGAAGATCGCGCGGGGCCAACGCGCCGTTTTCCGCCACCAAGTCGTGAGCTACGCGGGCGCCCTCGATGACCTCGCGATCGACGAGGCGTGGAAGGCGTACACCGGCGAACGTCTCGACTTCGCGCTCTGGGTGCTCGCCCGCGAAGAAGGCCGCCGCGCCGCGACGCTGGGAGCCGACGAGGCGATAGCGCGGATGACGGTGGCCGAAGGACTCGAGGTGAAACTCGCGGCCGCCGAGCCGATGATCACGCAGGCGATGGCTTTCTGCTGGGACCACCGGGGAAGGCTATGGG
>JBEGJD010000410.1:0-2588 GCA_041184765.1 Verrucomicrobiota bacterium
GCTAAGAAGCCGGCAGTCAAGAAGACCGCGGCCGCCGGCTTCTTGGCGGCAGGCTTCTTGGCCGCCGGCTTCTTCTCGGTCGTCGCGTCAGCCGCGGCGGCCTCGGTCTTCTTGGCTGCCGGCTTCTTGGCAGCAGGCTTCTTGGCTGCCGGCTTCTCGTCGGTCGACTCGGCCACCTCAGCGGCACCCGTCTCGACGTTGGCCTCGGCCTTCTTCGACGCGGCAACGCGCTTGGCGCGGGCCGAATCCGACGATGCCTTGGCGGCCGGTGCGGCCGTCTCGGTGCCGTCGACGATCGCACCGCTCGTCAGCGAGCGAAGCAGGATCGTGATGTGCGTCGTGCGCTTGTTGATGCGGCTGGCGCGGCCACGGGCACGCGGCTTGAAGCGCTTGATCGTGACGCCCTCATTCGCGAAGGCCTCGTGGATCACGAGGTCGTCCGGCGAGAGACCGTGGTTGACCTCGGCGTTCGTGACCGCGGAGCGGAGCACGAGCTCGATGTCCTTGGCCACGGCACGGGGCGAGAACAGCAACTGCTTGCGGGCGTCCAGGACGTTTCGGCCGCGAATGTCAGCGAGCACGAGCCGAGCCTTGCGCGCCGACGAGCGGACGTGCTTCGATTCGGCGCGAACCAGACCGGTCGTCTCGTAGGAGAATCGCTTCGACGACATCAGCCGCGCCTCGACTGCTTGTCGGCGAGGTGGCCGCGGTAGGTGCGCGTCGGCGCAAACTCGCCGAGCTTGTGGCCCACCATGGCCTCGGAGACGAAGACGGGGACGTGCTTGCGCCCGTCATGCACCGCGATCGTGTGACCGACCATCTCCGGAAAGATAGTGCTGGCACGCGACCAGGTCTTGAGCATCTTCTTTTCCTTGGTGGCGTTCTGCTCCTCAATACGCTTGAGGAGACGCTCGTCCACGTAGGGACCCTTTTTCGAGGATCGGGACATTTACTTCCTGCCCTTCCCACGGCGGCGGCCGCGGACAATATCAGCGGAGGAGGCCTTCTTCGGGTCGCGGGTGCGACGTCCGAGCGTGGGCTTGCCCCACGGGGTCACAGGGTGCGAGCCCTTGCCCTTGCCTTCGCCACCACCATGCGGGTGGTCAACGGGGTTCATAGCGGTACCACGGACGCCCGGGCGCTTACCGGCCCAGCGAGCGCGACCGGCCTTGCCGCCGACCTCGTTCTCGTGCGTCGTGTTGCCGACCTGGCCGATCGTGGCGCGGCAGTGCGCGGACACGCGGCGAAGCTCACCGGAGGGCAGGCGCAGCAGCGCCGTCTCGGCCTCCTTGGCGACCAGCTGAGCGCTGGTGCCGGCGGAGCGGCACATCTTCGCGCCCTGACCGGGGCGAAGCTCGACCGCGTGCACCGTGGTGCCGGTCGGGATGTTGAGCAGCGGCAGCGCGTTGCCCGGCTTGATGTCGGCCTCGGGACCGGACGACACCATCGCGCCCACCTCGAGGTTGACGGGAGCCAGGATGTACGCCTTGGCGCCGTCCACGTAGTGGAGCAGCGCGATGCGCGCAGAGCGGTTCGGGTCGTACTCGACGGCGGCAACCTTCGCCGGCACGCCGTCCTTGAGCCGCTTGAAGTCGATGATGCGGTAGCGGCGCTTGTGGCCACCACCCTGATGGCGCGTCGTGATGCGGCCGTTGTTGTTGCGGCCACCCTTGTTGTGGACCGGCGCGAGCAGGCTCTTCTCCGGCGTGGACTTCGTCACTTCGGCGAAGTCGGACACCGTCATGAAGCGGCGACCCGGCGAGGTCGGGCGGAACGAGCGGACGCCCATTATGCGACTCCCTCGAAGATCGGAATGGACTGGCCCTCGGCGAGCTTGACGATCGCCTTCTTGCCGCCCGGGCGCGTGCCCTTGAACAGGCCGCGACGCTTGGGCTTGGAGGGAACCTTGATCATGCGGACGTCGACGACGGTGACCTTGAAGATCTCCTCGACGGCCTGGCGAACCTGCGTCTTGTGGGCGTCAGGATGCACGTGGAACGTGTACTTGCCGTCCTCGGTCAGCGAGTAGCTCTTCTCGCTCACGACCGGGGCGAGCAGCACTGCGTGGGCTGCAGGGGTGGTCGACTTCATGCCGTCACCTCGTCCTTCTGCTTGGAGGCGTCGAGCGAAGCGGAGAGCTCGTCGAGCGCCGTCGTGCTGATCAGCAGGCGACGGGCCCAGAGCAGCTCGGTCAGACCGACCTCGGTCGGGGTCAGGACGGCCGAGCGCGGAATGTTGCGGAACGACAGTGCCGCAGCCTCCTCCTCGGTACCGACGACCACGACGAGGGGAGCAACGCTCCAGCCCTCGACGAGCTTGAGTGCGTCCTTCGTCTTCGGCGCGTCGAACGCACCGGCCTCGAAGATGCCGAGCGAGCCGTTGCCGGCGTGCTGGCTGAGACCCATGCAGCGAGCCTTCTTGTACGCCTTCTTGTTGACCTTGACGGCGTACGAGCGGGGCTGCGGGCCGAAGACCACGCCACCGCCGGTGAACTGTGCGGCGCGCGTCGTACCCTGGCGGGCGCGACCCGTGCCCTTCTGACGGAACGGCTTGGCGCGACCGCCAGAGACCATGCCGCGCGACTTGGT
>JBEGJD010000411.1:0-3662 GCA_041184765.1 Verrucomicrobiota bacterium
GCCCGACACGCCGACCGAGAAGCCGCATATCTCGCACGATGACCCGCGACCACTTCCCGACCACGCACCAGACCTGGCTCTCCGAGCGCGTGGGCGTTGCCAACGACGAGGTCGCCCGCCATGTGATGCAGCGCTACTTCGAACCGCTGCGGGCGTATGTGAAGGGCTCGAGCCTGCGGAACTTCGGCGACTCGGCGGATCTCGTGAACGACTTCTTTGCGGCGCGGCTCGGCGACGCTACCTATCTCGAGCGCTGGATCGACAGCGGGCTGCCGCTGCGGAGGTGGCTGGTGAACGGGCTGTTGCTGCATGTGAGGAACCGCGGGATCGCCGAGTCGCGGCGGCGCGCGCGCGGTGACGCGGGCGTGGGCGGGGCGGATCAGCAGGCGAACATCTCGTCGGCGGAACCTGGAGCGCTCGAGGCGCTCGAGCGGGCATGGGCGATCGGGCTCGTGACCGAGGCGCACGACCGCGTGCGCGCAGGGCTGGTGGCCGAGCGCCGCGAGAACTGGTGGGAGTGCTTCCGGCTACACGTGCTTCACGGACTGCCCTACGCGGACGCCTGCCCGATGGCCGGAGTGGCGACCGCGAACGGCGCGAACATCGTGCGCGCGGTGAGCAAGCGGCTGGCAGGGATGCTGGCGGAACTGCTTGCGCGGGATGGCGTGCCCGAAAACGAGATCGACGCCGAGCTTGAGCTCATCCAGCGGTTGGTGCAGAAGTGAGGGAGCAACCAGACTTTGCACGCGCCGTGGCGCTGGCGCGGCAGGCGCGCGGGCCGCGGCGTGGCGCGCGATCGCTGGTTTTTGCCGCGATTTTGGCGGCGGGCTTACATGGCGCGTCGGTCATCGCATCTCTCGGCGCCGCGGTGGATGTCCCGTCCGCGCGAACATACGAGGTGGATGTGATGAAGCTCAGCAAGATCGCGGCGGTTGGTGCGGTGTCGGTGGCGTCGAGCGCGTGGGCAGGCGGAAAGGTGCCGCCGGGGTGGATGGAGGTTGCGGACAATCGGGCGCAGTTCGCAGCTACGCAAGGCGCCTCTGGGTGGACCTATCTCTTCGACTCGGGATTCGGATCATTGGTTCATCAGATGCCGTACTTCACTTCTGGTGAAGGAGGCGTTGAAGGGTGGGCCACCGCATCGGTGATTGGAGGATCGGGTTCCTACTGCCACATCTCGATGGACTCAAGCGGTCTGTCCGCAATGCATCCGAACGCACCGAACGACTGCAACCTCACCGCGCCGGGTTTGCAGCGACCAATCCTGCGCTGGTCCGGTCTCCTATTGGGCCACGCCCGCATCGCACTGCAAGCAGAGTGGTTCGCGCCAACGGGCCACGATGCTCGACTTCTGCTTTCCGCCAACGGTCAGGTGCTTCTCGATCGAACTCTGGCGGAGACACTCGGAGCTCCGATCGACTTTGCAGCGGATGTCACAGACCTACAGGCTGTCGAACTGCTCGAGGATCCCACTGCTGACGGCTGCCACTCCGACGCTGTAAAGTTCCATCTGACGATCCTCGTCCCCGACTGCAACTCCAACCTTATCCCCGACTCGGTCGAGATCGCGAACGGCTCCGTCTACGACCGCAATCACGACGGCGTTCCCGATCCCTGCCAGTGCCTTGCCGACGTCATCGAAAACGGCGTCGTCGACGGCGCAGACCTCGCTGCCTTGCTGACCGTGTGGGGCACCACAGGCGGCATCTATCCGCGGGCGGACACCAACGCGGACGGCGTCGTGGATGGCTCTGACCTCGCCACCGTGCTCGGCGGCTGGGGTGCGTGTCCGTAACGCGGCACATCGGGTACGGGCCACCCATGATCGGGGTGCCCTCATGGCCGGCCCGTCGTTACGTGTGTCGGCTCGGTTCGGCGTGGGGGCCGAGCCTGAGGGAGGGGGCTGTGACCGAAGGTCGCAGCCGGACGTTCGTGATCGAGCGTCGGTGATGGATCAGCGACACGACAAGCCCAGCTCGAGTCCGAGCTCCCACCCTCAGGCTCGGCCGTGATATCGATCCCGAGACGATTCACCCTATGACTGGCCGGCCATGAGGGCACCCCAAGCTGGCGTGAGCCGCGAGCCTGAGGGAGTCGAGCGTCGGTGATGTATCAGCGACACGACAAGCCCGGCTCGAGTCCGAACTCCCACCCCAGTCCGTCCCGCGCAGGATCGATTTTCCATTCTCGATCCCCCTGTTTCGGCGGCCAACGGCCGCCCCCGTACACTGCGGCGGCGTGGCCGATTTTGAGTCCGACCCATCCCTGCTTGCCCGCTGTCGAAGCGGCGATTCCGGCGCATGGTCGGAGCTCGTCGACCGCTATCGGCGCCTTGTCTGGTCGGTGATCCTGAAGCACCGCATGCGGGAGGAGGCCGCCGAAGACGTCTTCCAGCACGTCTTCACCGCGTTGATCTCGGGCATCGACTCGATCCAAGACGAGGGCGCGCTCGCGAGCTGGCTGGTCACTACGACCAAGCGACGCTGCTGGCGGGTGATCGGCCAGAGCCGGAAGGAGGCCGAGCGGAGCCGGTCCTTCGACTCCGACCCAGAGAACCGGGTCGACCCCGAGGACGAGCGCGACGACCCTGTGGAGGTCCGCGGGCAGGTCGAGAAGCAGCTTGTCCGAGAAGCACTTGAGCGCCTCGGCGGCAAGTGCAAGGAGCTCCTCGAGGCGCTCTTCAGCTGCGAGGGCGAACCGAACTACACCGTGATCGCGGAAAAACTTGGCATCCGCATCGGATCGATCGGACCGACCCGAGCGCGTTGCCTGCAGAAGATGAGCGCTCTTCTCGGACGCATGGGCTTCGGCGAGTCGGCCAAGTCGCCCAACGCCGAGCCCTCCGACAAGGCCTCCGATGAGGAGGATTTGTGAAGAAGCGGCCGCAAGTGTTTCTCATTTCTGGCTTTCGCGCGCCGGGACGTATCTGGAACCGCACTGGCGGCTCTCGTGGGGAGCGGATCGACACGTTGAGTGGACGAACGATCGCGCAACACCGTGACTAGGTGAGGACGAGAATGACGACCCCCCATGACAACTTCCGGCGCGATGTGACGATCGACGAGATCGCCACGGTCGCATCCGGTGAAGCCGGACCCGCCCTCGAGGCTCGGGTTCAGGAGGCGGCGATGCGCGATGTGCGCGTCGCGCACACGCTCACCACGTTCCTGCGCATCGTCGATGCGATGGACGGCGACGCGATCAACGAACCCCCGGCCGAGGCGCTGGCCCAGGCCAAGGCGCTCGGAACTCGGCTGCACGCCCGCCGCGCGCCGTCGAGCTCGCCCTTCGCCATCCTTGGCGAGATGTTCGACCGCGCGGGCGCCATCGTGCTCGAGTGGGTCAACCCGCAGAACGGCGTCGCCCTCGCCGGCGTCCGCGACGACCGCGGCGCCGACGTGCTCGAGGCCGTCGTCGACCAGGCCCAGATCACCATCCGCGCCGAGAGGACGCCCGCTCAGGACGGCGTGCTTCGTCTCGTCGGTGAAGTGATCCGTGACGACGATTCGCCGGTCAAGGCCCGCCTTGCCGTGCTCGACGCGGCCGGCACCGTGCTTTCGACCGACACGACCGACTCGCTCGGCATGTTCGCCATCGAACTTCCGAGTGGATCGCACGAGGTCGTCGTGAGCGCGCGTTCCGCCGATGGAACCGTGCATCCG
>JBEGJD010000412.1:0-4837 GCA_041184765.1 Verrucomicrobiota bacterium
AACCACCAGCGGCCGGCGTCATCGCGACCGGCGCGGAAGAAACCGGCGGCACCGCGTACCGCGGCGAAAGAGCCGGCCGGGGCCGGCGCTGTTGAAACGGCCGGCGTCACCCCGCGTTACTTCGCCTTCGACGCCTTGCCCTTGCCGCCTCCCCCGCCGCCGACGGCGAGGATGGTACCCGCCAGCAGGCCGACCGCGAACATCCCGAAGTAGATCAGGGCAGCCGAAGCGTGCAGCGGCTGCTTGGCCGTGGTACCGGCGAGCGGGAAGTGGAAGTCCACCGCATGGGTATTGTTCATGCCCACATAGAGCATGACGAAGAGGATCGCGAGCAGGGCGATGGTCTTGACGACGGCTTTGATCATGGGAGGCGGCGGGAAGTTGGACGCGGGCTTGGCCCGGAGGCGTAGGGGCCGACCGGCCCTGCCGCAAACGCAAAGGAGACCGCACTCCCCTGGCATTGCCGCGGCCGACGGAGCCAGCCAACCTCCGACTTTTCCCATGCAGACCCGTCCCCTCGGCCGCACCGGCCTCAACGTTCCCGTCCTCAGCTTCGGCGCCTCCTCCCTCGGCGCGGAGTTCCGCAGCGTGACACTCGACGAGGCGCTCACCAGCGTGCGGGTGGCGCTCGATTGCGGGCTCAACTTCATCGACACCTCGCCGTTCTACGGCCGCGGCATGAGCGAGGTGCTGCTCGGCATCGCGCTGAAGGGCGTGCCGCGTGACAGCTACACGCTTTGCACGAAGCTCGGCCGCTACGACCTCACGCACTTTGATTTCTCGGCGAAGCGCGTCGCTGAAAGCATCGACGTGAGCCTCCACCGCCTCGGCGCCGGTCACCTCGACATCGTCCTGTGCCACGACATCGAGTTCGTGCCCATGCAGCAGATCGTCGACGAGACCCTGCCCGCGCTGCGGCGGGCGCAGGCCGCCGGCAAGGTGCGCTTCATCGGCTTCAGCGGCTACCCGATGAAGATCTTCCGCTTCATCCTCGACCAGACCGACGTCGACTGCGTCCTCAGCTACAACCAGCACACGCTGCAAAACACGCGCTTCGCCGACGAGATCCTGCCCATGCTCAAGGCCCGGGGCATCGGGGCGATGAACGCCGGTCCGTTTTCCGCCCGCCTGCTCACCAACGCCCCGCTACCCGCGTGGCTGAAGGAGCCCGAGGCCGTGAAGGCGGCCGCCCGGAAGGCAGCGCAGCTGTGCGCGGCGCGCGGCAGCGACATCGCCAAGCTGGCGCTCCAATTCTCATGCGCGAACCCCGACCTCGCGACAACGGTCGCCGGCAGTGCGAACCCGGCCAATATCCGCCAATGGGCCAAATGGCTCGCCGAGCCGATCGACACGGAGCTGTTGCGCGAGGTGCAGGCGATCTTCGCGCCCGTCCGCAACATCGGCCACCTCGAGGGACTGCCGCAGAACAACTGAAGCCCGTACCATGAAGGCCCTCCAACTCGAGCAACCGAAGCAGTGGCGGATCATCGACGTGCCGGCGCCCGGCACGCCCGGACCCGGCGAGGCGCTCCTGCGCGTCGAGCGCGTCGGCGTGTGCGGCACCGACTTCAGCGGCTACCTCGGCAAGATGCCGTTCTTCTCGTACCCGCGCATCCCGGGCCACGAGCTGAGCGTCGTCGTCGAGCACGTCGGCGAAGGCGTGACCCACGTTAAGGCCGGCGACCGTTGCGCGGTGGAGCCCTACCTCAATTGCGGAAAGTGCTACTCTTGCCGCAGCGGCCTCACCAATTGCTGCGAGCACAACCGTACCCTCGGCGTGATGTGCGATGGCGGTCTGGCGGAACGCATCACTCTGCCCGCGCGCAAACTCCACCCCGCCCCGGGTCTCACGCCCGATCAATGCGCCTTGGTGGAGACGCTCGCCATCGGGTGCCACGCGGTCGACCGCGGCGCGCCCCGCTCTGGCGAGACCATCCTCATCATCGGCGCGGGCCCGATCGGGCTTTCCGCGCTGGAGTTCGCCAAGCTTTCCGGGGCACGACCCGTGGTCATGGACATCGCGGAGGGTCGGCTGGCGTTCGTGCGCGAAAAGATGGGTGTGCCGGATACAATTCTCGCCAAGGGTGACGCCGGTGACATCGACGCGCTCTCGCGCCTGACGCAGGGACAGCTGGCCGACGTCGTGATCGACGCGACGGGCAACCATCGCTCGATGGTGCGGGCGCTGGAGTTCGCGGCGTTCGGTGGACGCGTCGTTTACGTCGGGATCACGCAGCAGCCGATGGAACTGCCGCACGCGCCCTTCCTGCACCGGCGCGAGCTCACCCTGCTCGCCAGCCGCAACGCGCTCACCCGGGACTTTCCACGCATCATCGGGCTCATCCGTGACGGCCGCATCGACACGCGCCCGTGGATCACACACCACGCGCGCCTGGAAGAAGTGCCGGCGGTTTTCCCCGGCTGGCTCGAGCCATCCGCCGGCGTGATCAAGGCGGTCATCCGGCTGGACTGACTCGCGAGAGACCGGCACCGCGGGTACTTTCCGGTCGCTTGCGTTTCACGGCGGCCGCCGTTGCGTGACCCCAGCCACCCATGACCCCGACTGCTCCCGCCCTGCGCCTCAACCACGCCCTCATCATTCTCCGCCGTCTCCTGCCTTGGGTGAACCTTCCCGCCGGAGCGCTCCTCGCGCTCCTGCAACGCACCCCCGCGGTGCAGACGGTCATCCGCGCGGGTGAGCAACTCGTGGCCAACCGCGGCGGCGAGGTGCTGCGCGCCGCGTTCACCGTCGCCGGTCTCGGCGCCCTCCACGGCCGCGCGGGAGCGACCACGTTCATCGTCACTCAGGGCAGCACGCAGATCATCAATGCGACGCCGCAGCGGACCACCGTTCGTAATCCCGCCACCGGTACCGTCGGCACAGCTCTGACGCCGGTCGCTTTCACTTATACCGGAACCCCGAGCCTCCCGCAGTATTGGGTGATCACGGGAAATCTCCCCCAAGGTCTTACTGTCTCTCCTGCTCCCAGCCTAGGCGTCGTACGTTCCGCGACACCCACCATCACGGGTACGCCGACGCAGGCGGGCAGCTTCACCTTCCGAGCGCAGGGCTATGGCACCGGTGGCCAGGGGAGTCCGGAACCTATCGTCTTCAACATAACCGGCCCCGCCGCCACCGCCCCGTCGATCACCGCGCAACCGCAGCCGCAGACTGCGCGGGCGGGTGGTTCTGTTACTTTCTCCACCACCGCCTCCGCTTCACCGGCTCCCACCTACCAGTGGCAGCGAAACGGGGTGTCGATCCCGGGCGCCACTGGCGCGACGCTCACCCTCGCTTCCCTCACCGCCGCGGACGCTGGCACCTACAAGGTTTCCGTCACCAACTCCGCGGGCACCGTAACCAGCAATGAGGCCGCCCTGTCCGTCTACACCCCGAACCCCGCCGCGCGTCTCTCCAACCTCTCCGTTCGCGCCGCCCTCGCAGCAGCCGACACGCTGATCGTGGGTCTTTCCGTCGGTGGCGGCTCCCGCGACGTGCTGGTGCGAGCAGTCGGCCCGACCCTGGGAGCTTTCGGCGTGGCGGGAACCATGGTCGATCCCCGCTTGGAGCTCTACGAGGGCCAGACCCGGACTTTCGCCAACGACGACTGGCCTCAGAACCTCGCCGCCGTTTTTCCGACCGTCGGAGCTTTTCCTCTCGGCAACGGCAACCCCAGCAAGGACGCCGCGTTTCTCCAGCCGATCAACGGCACGCGCTCGATCTGGGCACGCGGTACCGGAGCCGGCGTCGTGCTCGTCGAGGCCTACGACACCGGCGCGCCCTCCGCGGCCCGGCTCGTCAACGTTTCCGCACGCAACCGCGTCGGCACCGGCGACGATATCCTTATCGCGGGCTTTAATATCTCGGGCACGGGCGGACCCAAGCCGCTGCTCATCCGCGCGGTCGGACCGGGACTGGCGGCATTCGGTGTCGACGGCACGCTGGCCGACCCGAAGTTGGAGATCTTCGACGGCAGCGGCGCCAAGGTGACGGAGAACGACTCCTGGAACACATCGCTCGCTCCAGTGTTCACCAGCGTAGGCGCCTTCGGACTCCCCGCCGGCAGTCGCGACGCCGCGCTCATCGTTTCCCTGGCGCCGGGCAGCTACACCGCTCAAGTGAGCGGTGTGGGCGGCCTGACCGGCGACGCCATCATCGAGGTCTACGAGTTGCCCTGAGCGGGAGTGCGGCGGGCCCAAACAAAGGGTTTGGCGGGCGGCGATCGATCGGCACGCTGCGCGACCATGCGTACCCGCTGCTTTCCGCTCCTGCTGCTCGCGTTACTCGCCCTCGACACCGCACCCGTCGCTGCCAACGCACCGACGATCACGTCCCAGCCGGCCGCGCAGTCGCTCAACGCCGGCGGATTGACCGTCACCATCGACCTGCGGAACCACTTCAACCTGCCGGGCGTGACCGGACCGCTGGTGCAATTCGACACCAGCCTCGGCCGTTTCAATGTCGAGCTGCGCCCCGACGCCGCGCCGAAGCACGTCGCCAACTTCCTCGCCTACGTCGCCGCGCGTTCCTACGCCGGAACTTTCTTCCACCGCTCAGCGGCACTCGACGGCAGCGCCGTGTCGATTGTGCAAGGAGGAGGCTACTCCCTGGGCGCGACCGGAACGTCGTCGGTCGCCAAACAATCCCCTGTGGCGCTCGAATACAACCTACCCAACGCCCGCGGCACCCTCGCCGCCGCCCGCACGTCCGACCTAAACAGCGCCACGAGCGAGTGGTACTTCAACGTCCGCGACAACTCCACGGTCCTCGGCCCCTCCAACGGCGGTGGCTACACCGTGTTCGGCCGCGTGATCGGCAACGGCATGGCCGTGGTCG
>JBEGJD010000413.1:0-5347 GCA_041184765.1 Verrucomicrobiota bacterium
GTCGTCGTCTTCATCGCGGGCGCAGTCTTCGGCGGTGTTTTCACGGCGCGATCGGCGGACCGTCCCGCCAAGGCTGGCAAGCAGGCCGGCAAAGAGCCGGGCGGGCGAATTTACCCGCAGCTCATGCGGCAGTTTACCCAGCGGCTTAATCCCACCGCGGAGCAGCAGAAGGCTATTACTCCGATTGTGGCCCGCGCCGCCGAGGACCTGCAGCGTATGCAGCGAGAGCACCTGGCCGACACCACGCGGACGACGGAACGGATGTACGAGGACGTCGCCGCCCTGCTCACGCCCGAGCAAAAGGCGAAATTAGACAAGATGCATCAGGAGATGCGCGAGCGCGTCCGTCGTGAGAAGGAGAAGCGCGGCGAGGCCGCGCCTGGTCCCGACGTAGCCGCGAAACCGGCCGCCAAGGGCGGTTCCTGAGCTGCCCCTCCGATGCACCTGCGGATCGCCGGGCTTTGTTTGGTCGTCGGCCTTCTACGCGCGGCTGAACCGGCTCCCGTTGTACCGCTGTGGTCGGGCGGAGCGCCCGGCTCGGCGGCGCGGCGCGCCGAAGCGGAGAAGGTCGCGGGCTCCAATGTCTCCAATATCCACGAGCCGTCGCTAACGGTCTATTTGCCCGACCCCGGGCGAGCCACGGGTTGCGCCGTGATCGTCGCGCCCGGCGGCGGCCACGCCCGCCTCGCGATCCAGCACGAGGGGTGGAACGTGGCACGCTGGTTGGCCGAGCATGGCGTGGCGGCGTTTGTTTTGAAGTACCGGCTGGCGAAGGATGACGCCACTCCGACCGGATCGCCGCAACCGTACACGGTGGATCGCGACGCGCTGGGCGATGCGCAACGGGCTGTACGGCTGGTGCGCGCTCGGGCGGCGGAGTGGAAGATTAATCCCGCGGCGGTCGGCATCATCGGGTTCTCGGCGGGCGGCGAAGTCGCCCTGCTGGCCGCTACACGTCCCGGTGCCGGCGTTCCCGGTGCGGTCGATCCGCTCGATCGTCGCGACGCGCGGCCTGATTTCTACGGGCTCATTTACCCCGGTGGATTGCCGCGCACGGACATCGAGGTGACGAAGGCTTCGCCTCCGGTGTTCCTCACCGCGGGTTACGGTGATCGTCAGAATATCTCCGAGGGCCTCGCCGAGTTCTACCTGCGTACGAAACGCGCCGGAGCGTCCGCTGAACTGCATATCTACGCGGGGGCTGGGCATGGCTTCGGTGTCCGGGACACCAACAAAGGGCCCGCGGGCGCTTGGATCTCGCGTTTCCAAGAGTGGCTCGGCGACCGGGGGTTCTTCCGCGCCGCCGCGCCCTGACCGCGGCTTGCCGCGCTGTGCGGGTACCGTAGTATCCGGCTCAAGGATGGCTCGTCTCCGCCTGCTCACCTTCAACATCGCGCATGGTCGCGGGTTGAACCCGATCCAGGGCCTCACCACGCCGCGAAAGCTTCGCGCCAACCTCCGCCGGATCGCGGCGCTGCTCGACCGGCTGAAGCCCGACGTGGTCGCGCTGCAGGAGATCGACGAGCGCTCCCGCTGGGCTGGTAACTTTGACCACCTCGACTATCTGCGGGTCCACACGCGCTTCCCGCACTCGGTGTTCGGAATCAACAACCGCCGGGCGGGTCTGATCAATCTCTCCTACGGTAACGCGCTGCTTTCCCGGCATGATATCCGCGCCGCGGAAACCGTTGTCTTCGGCCAACGCCGGTTGGGAGAGAAGGGATTCCTCTACGCAGAGCTGGAGGTCGCGGGGCGGTGTGTGCCGCTCGTCAATCTTCACCTGCATTTCGGCTCACGCCAGCAGCGGCTCCGCCAACTTGATCATCTGGTGGACTGGCTCCGGGAAAAACACCGGCTCCATGGTCCGCGCTGGGCGATTCCGCCGATCATCTGCGGGGACTTCAACAACCCGCGTTCGCGCGACGACGCCACCGCTTCGTTGCTCAGCCACTTGTCGGATTACTGCGAATACTCCCTGCATCCGGTTGCGGGCCGCACCTTCCCGTCGCCCCTGCCGCGACGCGCCCTCGACTTCGTCTTCCTGCCTGAAGGGTGTGCCGACGTGCGTTGCGAAGTCGTATCCTCCCTCCTTTCCGACCATCTTCCGGTCTCGGTCGAATTCTCGTTCTGAGCTCCGAGGCGGAAAATTGCGGTTTCCTTCGCGAGGTTGAGCGGCCATTTTCCCCGGTCCATGTCCCGCCTTCAACCGGTTTTCGCCCAGTGTCGCGCCGCGCGCCGCGCGGCCTTTGTCGCTTACGTCTGCGCGGGTGATCCTGATTTCGAGACCTCGGTGCAGGTCTGTCGCGCGCTGCTGGCGAACGGCGTTGATATCCTTGAGCTGGGCGTGCCGTTTTCGGATCCGCTGGCCGACGGGTTAACCAACCAACTGGCGGCTCAACGCGCCCTCGAGGGCGGGATGACGGCGGCGCGAGTCTTTGAGCTCGTGCGTCGTATCCGGGAGTTCAGCGACGCGCCGGTTGTATTCTACACGTACTACAACCTGGTTTTCGCCAACGGCGTCGACGCGTATTTCAGCGCGGCGCGCGCGGCGGGCGTGGATGGCATCCTCACGCTCGACCTGCCGCCGGAGGAGGCGGGGGAAGTGCTGGCCGCCGGGAAGAGACACGGGGTCGACACCGTCTTCATCATCGCCCCGACCACGCCTGATGAACGGATCGCCCGCATCGCGTCGGCCACCACGGGTTTCATCTATTATGTCTCCCGGGAGGGAGTGACGGGCGTGCGCGACCAAGTCGCCGGTAATATCCCCGAGGCGGTGAAACGCATCCGGGCGCGGACCGACCTCCCGACGGTGGTCGGCTTCGGGATCGGCACGCGGGCCCAGGTGGCTGAGGTTGCGGCCCAAGCCGACGGCGTGGTGGTGGGCAGCGCCTTGGTGAACTGTATTCGCGACAACCTTGGCGATCGCGCGGGTCTGCCCGCGAAGATCGGCGCGCGGGCGGCGGATCTTGCCGCGGGCACCGTGCGCGTTTGATCCGGCCATTTCCACGGCGGCTGCCGCCTCGTCCATGCCGCGCAAAATCCTGCTGATCGACGATGACCGGCTGCAGCACCGGCTCACGGTGGCTCATTTCGGCGCGTTCCAAGGGGAGCGGTTCGAATTGGAGTGCGTGGGGAGTTACGAGGAGGGTCTGGCCAGACTACTCTCGGGTGAGCACGCCGCTTGCCTGTTGGATTACCAATTGGGTGAGCGCGACGGTCTGCAGCTGATCCGCGAAGCGGCGGCCCGCGGCTGCGTTACGCCAATCATTTTTCTCACAGCCGAGTCGGCGGAGCGGGTCGACGTCGCCGCGATGGAGGCCGGGGCGCTGGACTATCTGGTGAAAGGCGAGATCACGGCCCGCCTGCTCGAGCGTGCCCTCCGCTACGCGCTGCGTCTTGGCGCGACGCTCGCCGAACTGCGCCGGCTGGCGACGCGTGACGCCCTCACCGGGCTGCTCAACCGGCGGGAATTCGACCGCCTTCTCGCGGAGGAGGTCGAACGTGCGCGCCGGCTGGGGCAGCCCTTGGGCCTCGTACTCGCCGATGTGGATCACTTCAAGCGCATCAACGACACGCGCGGACATGCCGCCGGCGACGCCGCGCTGCGGGTGCTGGCGGAGCGGATCCCAGCGGCCGTGCGGGGCATTGACCGCGTCGCACGGGTGGGGGGCGACGAATTCGGGGTGATCCTGCCGGCTGCGGACGCTGCAGGGGCGCTCGAGGTCGCGCGCCGGATTTGCGCCGCGGCGGATAAGGCGGGATTCACCGTGAGCGCCGGCGCGGCCTCGCTGGCCGGCGCGGAATGCTCCGGCGACGTGCTCCTGGCGGCGGCCGACCGTGCGCTCTACGCGGCCAAGGGCGGAGGAAGAAATTGCGCCGTCGGCTCGACGGAGTCGCTCCGGAGTGGAACACCATGAATCGCGTACGATGGCTTTCCGCGGAACGCCGCGCTTGGGTATGGCCGTTGGTCATCGCGGTGCTGATCTTCACGGCTTCCAGTCGATCCAGCGTGGCTGGCCCGCGGATTGCTCATTTTGACAAAGTGGTTCACTTCTCGGTCTACGGTCTTCTAGGCACTTTGGCTTGCCGGGCCATCGCGGGGAGCCGAGGAGCGTGGTGGGCTTTGGCCGCAGTCTCTGCCTATGGAGCGACCGACGAGTGGCACCAGTATTTTGTACCAGGTCGTTCGTCGGAACTCGCGGACTGGGTTGCCGACACCGCGGGTGCGGCGATCGCAATTCTGATGTACCGCCGCTGGACGGCGTACCGACTCTTGCTGGAAAGACCGCTGAACAGCCGGTCCGCCCTAAAGGTCGAGTAGCCCGATCCGCTGAGCAACGCAGCCACCGAGGCAGGGAGGGACGGGAATCAGGCCAATAAGGTGCCGAAAGGAGGAAAACCCGCGGGTGCCCCACCGCCGGGTTGATCCGAGTGCCGGCGTGTTGCAGCCTTTCGTCAGAATGAGATCTTCCGGAAAAACGGCCGGATTGCGGCCCTGGGTGATCGCGGCGGGTCTGGCCGTGCTCACATTCCTGCTTTTCGCGCGGGCGATCGGGAACGGGTTCGTGAACTACGATGACCCCGACTACGTCACGGCCAACGCGCAGGTGCAGGGCGGGATCACCGGGGCCGGCATTCGCTGGGCGCTCACGTCAGGGGTGGCCTCGAACTGGCACCCGCTCACCTGGATGTCGCACCAGCTCGACGTCACGCTCTTCGGCCTCGATCCCCGCGGGCACCACGCGACGAGCGTGTTGTGGCACGCGCTTAATGCGGCGCTGGCGTTCCTCGCGCTGCGCCGCCTGACGGGCTCCGTGTGGCGCAGCGCGTTCTGTGCGGCGTTTTTCGCGTGGCATCCGCTGCGGGTGGAATCGGTGGCGTGGGTCTCGGAGCGCAAGGACGTGCTCAGCGGCTTCTTCTTTTTCGCGGTGCTCTGGCTCTACGCGGGCTACGCGCGGCGCAG
This sequence comes from Verrucomicrobiota bacterium, assembly GCA_041184765.1. GTDB lineage: Bacteria > Verrucomicrobiota > Verrucomicrobiia > Opitutales > Opitutaceae > ER46. The sequence continues at coordinate 4,967 of JBEGJD010000413.1, forward strand.
GCGGGAGGGGCGGCCTTGGCTTGCCGCCTACGCGGCCACCCTGGCGGCTTTCGCGCTCGGCCTCATGGCGAAGCCGATGCTGGTGACGCTGCCGTGCCTTCTGCTGCTGCTCGACTTCTGGCCGCTCCGGCGCGTCGAGCTGGCGCGGGGCGCGGGATCAACTTGGGGGCGCCTGGTTCTGGAGAAACTGCCGTTCTTCGTGCTCGTGATCGCTTCGGCGGTGGTCACCTACCATGTGCAGAAGGCGGGTGGGTCGGTGACAGCACAACTCTCGCTGGGCGATCGGCTGGGGAACGCGGTCATCGCGGTGGTGCGCTATCTCGGGACGTTCCTGTTGCCCGTCGATCTCGCCGTGCTCTACCCGCATCCGGGGTCGTGGCC
>JBEGJD010000414.1:0-3025 GCA_041184765.1 Verrucomicrobiota bacterium
GAGGTGGTGTCGACGTAGGCGCCGGCCTCGACCTTTCGGCCCAACGGGTCGCACAGCCCGTGCGGCATCGCGTGGTAGACCGCGGTCTCGCCGCTCCATGCCGCTCGCCGCGGCGACGTGATGAAATTCGGCAACCCGCGCGAGAACGCCGCCGTCACGGCAATCCGGCAGGTCTCCGTGTGGTCCTCCATGTAGTCCTGCGGCGAGTGGGTCAGCACGATCGCGGGCTTCACCTCACGGATCACCGCGGCCACCCGGCGGAGCAGGGGCAGCGCATAGAGGATCTCAAGGTCGTCGACGTGGCTCGGGTGATAAACCGCCCCGAGTTTCGCCGCCGCGCGCCGCGCCTCCCGCGCGCGGATGCGGCGCAAAGCCGCGGGGCCGTGCACGAGGCTGCCGCAGGACCCACTGGAAAGGTTCAGGTAATGCGTGCGCCAACCCGCCTCGCGCAGCAGGCGCAGCGTGCCGGCCATCATGAACTCGATGTCGTCCGGATGCGCCGCGATCGCGATGGCGGCGCGCTCAGCCATTCAAGGAGGCGAGCGCGATCGTGCGGTTTTCGCGGGCCGAGGCGTCGGCCGCGAGACAGGCGCGGTGCGAGGCCATGGCGTCGGCCAACGACGTCAGCGGCATCTCACGCCCCGCGTCCAGCGCGTCGAAGAACGCCTGGAACTGCGTCTGGTACGGGTGGTCCGAGACGTCGCCCGAATCGAGCATCTTCATCGAGAGCTCGCTCCACTTGTGCTTGTTCGTCGCGAGGCGCACGGAGTGGAACTTGTTGTCGAGCAGGCTGCCCTCGCTGCCCACAAGGTGCGTGTGGAAATAGTAGGGCTGCAGGCAGTCGATCACCGAGGCCACCTTGCCCACGGCGCCGTTGCGGAAGCGCAGGAGCGTGACGCTCGTGGTGTCATATTCGTAGGGAGCGAACGTCGGGCTGGCCGACTTCACCGAGGTGCTCGTCACGCTCTCAACCTCCGATCCCATGCAGAGCAGCAGCGCGTCCATCGCGTGGCAACCGGCCGACAGGAGGCTCGTCCCGCCGCCGTCGCGACGCACGTTCCAGCGGAACTGGCCGTACCACGGGCCGATGCCGTGGTAATAGTCGACCTCGCCGTAGTGAAGTTTGCCGAGCAGGCCTTGGTCGATCACCGCCTTGGTGGAGAGGAACTGGCTGGAGAAACGGCACTCGAAGCAAACGCACACCTTCACGCCGGCCGCCTTCACCGCGGCCGCCACGGCGTTGGCCTCGGCCCATGTGAGGCTGATGGGCTTCTCGAGAATGATGTCCTTGCCGGCCTTGGCCGCCGCGATCGCGTGCTGCGCGTGCTGGCTCGGGTAACTGCAGATCGAGACCGCATGGATGTCCTTCCGCGCCAGCATCGCGCCCAGATCGGTGAACGTCTGGATGCTCCCGCCGTGGCGGGCGCTGAGCTCGGCCGCGTTCTGCGGGCGCGACGACCAGACCGCGGTGACCTGGGCCTGGGTGGTCGCGTTGATCGCGGGGATGTGGGCGGTGGCGACCCAGCCGTAGCCGATGACGCCGACATTGTATTTCTTCATGGGGAAAACGGGGTTCGTTCGCACGCGGGCTCACCGGCCCGGACTGCGATTCGTTGAACCTTCGCGCCCGTGGCGAGTCAATGCGCGATCCCTTGCGCGCGAAAGCGACCCCGCGATAGCATCAAGCTTCGGATGAGATTCCCGTTCCACTCCTGCCTCGCGCTGCTCCTCGCGACCACCGCCGTCCGGCTCGCGGCCAGCGTGGACCTTCTGCTCGTCCCCCCGCCCGAAGGCACCGCCGCGGAGGCGCGACCGGTGCTGACGCTCCATCTCAGCAACCCGACGGAGTTCGACGCCGCTTTCCGCTTCGAATCCAAGATAGAGGGTGAGTACGCCGACGCCTCCGGGCATCGTCGCATCCACTTCACCCTCATCGACGAGTCGCAGCGCCGAGTCGACGTGCCCCGTCGCACGCGGGTCGTCGTGCGGCTGAGGCCCGAGGAGGATATCCGTCCCGGCCGAGGCTTCATTTCCCTGCGACTGCTCTCGCCGCGGACCAACCCGGTCATGTTTCCCGCCGCGCCCCCGCCGCCGGTCGCGGCTGCGCAGCCGCCCGTCGCGACCCGCGGGCTGCGGCGTCCCAACCTGGATCTCACCTCCGACGTGGAAGAGATGCGGCGCCACATCTCCGGTCACGAACCGATCTACTTCGCCGTCGGCACGAGGGACCGGCTCAACGCTCGCTTCCAATTCAGCTTCAAATACCGCGTACTCGATCCCGGCCCCGACGAGTCGGAGCTCGGCCCTGTGACGAACGCGCTGGGGATGCTGTATTTCGCCTATACCCAGACCTCGATCTGGGACCTCGATGGCTTCTCCCGTCCGTTTTACGACTCCAGCTACCGGCCCGCGCTTTTTCTACAACATGCCCTTCCGCGGATTCCCGGCTCGGAATGGAACTTCGCGCTCCGCGGCGGAGCCCAGCACGAGTCGAACGGCAAGGGCGGCGGCGCGATTGTGACGCCGACCGGATCCGGATTGGTCGCAACCAACCGCCTCCGCCACCCCTCCGATTCTCGCAGCCTCAACACCCTTTTTGCGGCCGCAACCGCCCGCTGGGAGGACGTGGGGGCGCGGTTCATCGAGGTGTCGCTGCAGGCCAACGCCTATTTCCACATCGACGAAAACCCCGACATCGCCGCCTACCGCGGCCACGCGGAAATCCGGCTCCGCGGTGGCTACGCCCGAGGTCTGCAATTGTCGGCGCATCTCCGAGGACGACCCGACCGCCATGGCAGCGTGGAGTTCAACCTCACCTGGCCGACCAGCGAATCCCCGCTGCTGCGCGCCCTGCCGTTCATCGGTAGCCTCGGCGGCTACGCGCAGATCCAATACTTCAACGGCTACGGCGAGAGCCTCCTCGATTACGACGTCCGCCGCCGCGACCAACTGCGCCTCGGACTGATGATCGTGCGGTGAGGCGGGGTGGAGCGCCGCTGAAGATCGGGCCGGAACGGTCCGCGGC
>JBEGJD010000415.1:0-2756 GCA_041184765.1 Verrucomicrobiota bacterium
TTTCTCGGGAGGAGTTTCTGGTTGCGGTGCTCGGCGCGCACCTAGCGAATAGACGGTTCATGAGTCTCGATTCACCTTCCATGCAGGGTATCGACGGTTCCCGCCTTCGTTTTGGCATCGCCGCGGCGTGCTTCAACGGTGCGCTGGTGGACGCCTTGCTCGCGCGGGTTGAGGCTGGACTTAAAGCGGCGGGAGCTAAGGCGAAGGCGATTCAGGTGGTGCGTGTCCCTGGTTCCCACGAGGTGCCATGGGCTGCGCAGGCGTTGGCCCTGAAAGGATCATTCGACTGTGTGATCGGCCTCGGGGTGCTCATCGCGGGTGACACGAACCACCACGAGATGGTGGGGGAAAGCGTTTCTCACGCCCTGCAGTCGGTCGCTCTCGGCACCCGGGTGCCGGTGATCAACGGTGTGATCGTGGTGAATAACATGGCCCAGGCGCGCGTGCGTTGCGCGGGGAAGATCAACCGAGGTGCGGAATTTGCGGCGGCGGCCCTCGCAATGGCGGATTTGCGCCGGAGGATGCGCGCATGAGCAGGGAACTCTTCATCCAGCGGCGGGACAGCCGCGTGGCCGCCCTGCAGTACCTTTACGCTTGGAGTATCAACGAGCCGCGGAACCTCGCCGACGACCTCGGGACCTTCTTCGAAGGCTGCGAGAAGCCCCGCGACCATTACGCCTACGCCGAGGAGATTATTCAGGGTGTGATCCTCAACCAGCAGGAGATCGACGGGCATATCCGGTCGCTCGCGCAGAACTGGGATTTCGAACGCATTGCCAAGATCGACCTCGCGATCCTGAGGCTGGCGATCTTCGAGATGCTGCGGCGGCAGGACGTTCCTCCGGTGGTCTCCATCAACGAGGCGATCGACCTTTCCAAGCAGTTCTCCAACGCCGACTCCAAGCGCTTCATCAACGGCATCCTCGACCGCCTGAAGAGCCAGCTCGGCCGCGACGCCCGCAAGGCGGGTTGATGTTTGTGGCAGAAGAATCTGGAAATCAGGGAATCAGGAGCAAATGGGGGAACTGACGAATCGTGACCTGAGTGGACGTGTCATTGAGGCCGCCATCCGGGTTCATCAGATTCTCGGGCCGGGCTTCCTTGAGTCCGTCTACGAGTCCGCCCTTTGCGTGGAACTCGAGCGTAGAGGAATTAGCTTCGAACGACAGAAAGTAGTCTCGTTGCAATACGAGGGTCACAGGATCGGGGAGCACCGTCTGGATCTCCTTGTGGAGAAGGTTCTATTGGTTGAGCTCAAGGCCGTGCGGGAGATCGAAAATATCTTTTTCGCCGTCGGACGCTCTCAAATGAAAGCCGCTTGTTTGGAGTCAGGTCTGATCCTCAACTTTGGCTCCATGCCGCTCGGGATAAAGCGCATCGGCCGTGAGCGCTCGGAGTCCTGATTTCCTGATTCCCAGATTTCACCTTCGGCTTTCCACATTACCCACCCGATTTCGATGTTCGGTCTATTCCGCAAGTTCAAGGAGGGTCTCGCCAAGACGGTCGCGGCGATCACCGAGCGCACGCGCGGCCTCTTCGGGGGACGTACCATCGACGCCGCCTCCCTCGACCAACTCGAGGAGGCGCTCTACACGGCGGATTTCGGCGTCGAGACCACCAACGAGATCCTCGCCGAAATCCGGCAGGCGTACGCCAAGGATAAATCCCTCCAGGGCCGGCAGGCGGCTGAGATCGGGGCCGCGGTGTTGCGACGTGTGCTCGCGGGCGCGGAGGCCGCTTTACCGCCTCTGAACGCGACCACGGGGCGTCCGGTCGTGATCGCGATGATCGGGGTCAACGGCTCCGGCAAGACCACCTCTTCCGCGAAACTCGCGTGGAAGCTCCAGCGCGATGGCGCAAAGGTGATGCTGGCGGCTTGCGACACTTTCCGCGCGGCGGCGGTGGAGCAGCTCAAGGCGTGGGCCACGCGGCTCCAGGTGGAGATCATCGCCAGCCACACGGGTGCGGATTCCGCGGCGGTAGCATTTGACGCTTGGCAGGCGGCTAAGGCGCGCGGGCACGACTACCTGATCGTGGATACCGCCGGACGCCTGCACACGAAGGACAACCTCATGGAGGAGTTGGCGAAGATCCGTCGGGTGCTGCAGAAGCACGATCCGGCGGCCCCGCAGCACCGCTGGCTGGTCGTGGACGGCTCGCTCGGTAGCAACTCGATCGAGCAGGCGCGGGTTTTCCACCGCAGTTTCGGACTCACCGGCTTGATCGTGACCAAACTCGACGGGACCAGTCGCGGCGGCGCGATCGTAGGTATTTACCGTCAGCTGCGCATCCCGATCCTCTTCCTCGGCCTGGGCGAGCAGCCTGAGGACCTGCAGCCCTTCAGCGCGGAAAGCTACGCGAAGGCGGTGTTCGGGCTCGATTGAGCCCAGGGTTTCCCCTGCTGACCGAGCTTTGATTCACTTCCGCGGGCCGCGGATTCCGTCGGACAGTTCCTTGGCGCGTTTTTGCACGGCGGCTTCCGTCGCGGGCATGAACGCCTCGCGGGAAAGGGAGAGACGGCGCGCTGCTTCGGCGTGGCCATTCCACGTCGCGACCTGCAGCCAGGCTGCGGACTCGACGGTGTCACGGGGCAGCCCCTCGCCTCGGGCGAGTTTTATGCCCAGCATGAACTGGGCGTCGGCGAAACCCTGGTCCGCCGCTCTTCGAAACCAGTTCGCGGCCTGCGCGGTGTCTTTCGCGAGCCCCTCCTGACCCCCCGCGTGCCAGACTCCCAGCCGGCTCTGGGCCTCGGGATT